>JALTZE010000340.1 GCA_027051315.1 Micavibrio sp. | reverse complement strand
GTATATTTTCTATCCGTTAATTGTGCATGTGATATTGATGGAAAGATTATAATTATAGCAAAAAATATAGTATAAAATTTTATCATTTTTTATCCTTGCGGTTTTTGTAATTAGTAGTATTTTCGACTTTGTTTTTACAAAATCTAATTATTGGGCAAAAAATACATGGACAATTTTTACTATTTCCTTGTCTTTATGTCCATAATGTTTATATTTCCTGCTTATTAGTATAGCATATATGGAATTATTTTAAAAAGGTTGAAAAATGTTTATATCAAATGCATGGGCTTCGTCAGAAACAACAATAGGTACGGCAGAAATTCCTCCAGAAGCTCCTAGCGGTGGTGAGGTAATGTTGGTTCAGCTTGGATTTATTGCTATTGCTGTTGTGCTTTTTTATCTTCTTATGATACGTCCGCAGCAAAAACGTATTAAAGAGCATAGTGATATGGTTAAGTCTTTGAAAAAAGGTGAGAAGATTATAACACAAGGTGGGCTTATTGGTAAGATTGATAAGGAAATTGATGATTATCAAGTTCAGATAGAATGTGGTGAAACAAAAATGGTTATCTTGCGCAGTTCTATTACCTCTAAATATAGTGATGTAGTTGATACATCTAAGAAGTAAGGTGAGTCTATTATGGTTCAAATTGAACGCTGGAAAGTAATATCTATTTTACTTGTTTGTTTTTTAGGGGTTTTTTATGCAAGCCCTAATTTAATGAGTGAGAGTATGAGAGAGAAGATAGTTAATGATTTTCCCTCGTGGTTTCCTAGTCAGACAGTTAATTTAGGGCTTGATTTGCAAGGTGGTGTTCATCTTTTGATGGGGGTTGATGTAGATGGATATATTAAAAAAAGAATAGATGATTTGAAAGATTCTGCAACCAGATTACAAAGGGAAAAGAAACTAGGTAGAAACAGGATTTCAATTATTGATAATGGTATTAGAATAATTCCTGAAAATGCTGATAATCTTGATAAGATTAAAAAGGAGTTTAGAACTCTGGAAGATGGGTTGTATGTCAGTGAAACTGATAATGGAGCAATTGATGTTGTTTATACTGAAAAAGGTATTGAAAATATAATTGATCAAGTTATGGGGCTGTCGGTTGAGGTGATAAGAAAAAGAGTTGATGAAACAGGAACTAAAGAACCAGTAATACAAAGGCAAGGTGATGATAGAATTTTGATACAAGTTCCTGGTCTTGATGACCCGCAGCGATTAAAAGAATTATTAGGAAAAACGGCAGAGCTTACTTTTCATCTTGTGTCTGATGGGCGTTCGGCGATTTCAAAAAAAGTTAATATGATGGAAGGTGGTTCAATATCTATTAATTCTAGACCTATTCTTACAGGTGAGATGTTGGTAGATGCTAGACCAAGTTTTCAAGAGGGTAGCCCTGTTGTTTCTTTTAAGCTTAATTCAACTGGTGCAAAAAGATTTTGTGATACAACAAGAAGGCATACAGGTAAGCTTTTTGCCATAGTTTTGGATAATGAAGTTGTTAGCGCGCCTAGAATTAACGAACCTATATGCGGCGGGCAGGCTATTATATCTGGAAAATTTACGGCTCAGGAGACTTCTGACCTTGCGCTTTTGCTTAGGGCGGGTGCTCTTCCAGCGAAGCTTACTCCTATGGAAGAAAGAACCGTTGGGCCTTCACTTGGTGCAGATTCGGTGGAGGCTGGAAAAATAGCCAGTATGGTCGGTATGGGCTTTGTTTTGGTATTTATGGCTCTTGCATATGGGCGTTTTGGTATGTATGCAAATGTGGCTTTGATAATTAATATGTGTCTTATATTTGCTTTTCTTTCAGGGATACAGGCAACTCTAACTTTGCCTGGTATTGCTGGTATTGTATTGACAATAGGTATGGCGGTTGATGCGAATGTACTTATTTTTGAAAGAATAAGAGAGGAGTTAAGAGGAGGGAGGTCTCCTTTGGGGGCTGTTGATGCTGGATATAGTAAGGCAATGTCCACTATTATTGATGCTAATGTTACTACTTTGATAGCTGCATTATTGTTATATTCGTTTGGGACTGGGCCTATTAAAGGTTTTGCTGTTACTTTGGGGATAGGTATAGCTACTTCGTTTTTTTCGGCAATTATGGTTACAAGATTAATGGTTGTTATGTGGTTGAAATCTGCAAAACCAACGGAATTGAAGGTGTAAGATATGTTTAAGATGATTCCGGATAATGTTAATATTGATTTTATAGGCAAAAGATTTATAGCTTTTTTTGTTTCTGCTGTTTTGCTTATTGGTTCTGTTGTTACTCTTTCTACTCAGGGGCTTAATTTCGGTATTGATTTTACAGGTGGTACTTTGATTGAGATTAGAACTCCTTCTGAACCTAATCTTGGTCAAATGAGAAAAGAGCTTAATAATCTTGACCTTGGTTCTGTTTTGATTCAGGAATTTGGAGCAACGAGAGATTTATTGATAAGGCTGCCTCAGCAATCAGGAGATTCTGAAAGTCAACAGGCTGCTATTGAAAAAATACGTGAAGCAATTGATAATATTTTTGCTGAGCAAGCAGGTGAAGAAGTTGAGTATAGAAGAGTTGAATTTGTTGGTCCGCAGGTTGGTGAAGAACTAAAAGAGGCAGGGCTTTTTGCTGTATTATTATCATTAGGCGGGATATTGATTTATATTGCTTTGCGTTTTGAATGGCAATTTGGAATGGCTGCTATTATTGCTCTTGCGCATGATGCTATTGCTACGGTTGGGTTGTTTTCAATTACTGGTATGGAATTTAATCTTTCTACTCTTGCGGCGATTTTGATGATTGCTGGTTATTCTATTAATGATACGGTTGTGGTTTTTGATAGAATTCGTGAGAATCTTCGTAAATATAAGAAGATGCCCCTTGTCGACTTATTTAATAAATCGGTTAATGAGATGCTTTCCCGTACTTTGATGACGTCATTAACAACTTTGCTTGCTTTGTTTGCTTTATGGTTATTTGGTGGTGAGGTTATTAGAGGTTTTGTCGATGCGTTGTTATTTGGTATAATTATTGGTACTTATTCATCTGTGTTTGTTGCTGCTCCTATACTTTTATATATGGGTATAAAAAGGAGTAGCTTTGATGATGAAGAAAGTAATAAAAGAAAAATTACCGAGCCTGATGGGCGTAGTGGTATTTAGCTATAAAACACAAAAACATCTCCTAATACTAAATAGCCTTCAATAGGCTATTTACGTTCAAACGCCACGTTGCTTTCGTTGCATTGGCAACGACTTGCGGTCGCAAGCTTCCAATTGTAATTCATGAATGAATGCCAATTGGTATAAAATGGAGATGTTTTTTCATGATGTAATTTATTTATTTTATTTTATTTATCGAGTTGAGCCTCTACAAATTCCCAATTTATCATATTATCGACGAAGCTTTCTACGAATTTAGGTCTGGCATTGCGATAATCTATGTAATAGGCATGTTCCCAAACATCACATGTAAGAATGGGAGTGTAATTTTTTATAAATGGAACGCCTGCATTTGATGTTTTTACTAATTCTAATTTACCTGTGTCATTATTTATACATAACCAACCCCAGCCAGAGCCAAATTGTGTTACACATGTATTAATAAAATCCGTTTTGAATTTTTCGTAGCCGCCAAGGTCTGCATCAATTTTTTTAGCTAGTTTAGCGGGAAGTGATGTGCCACCACCATTTGGTTTTAGACAATTCCAGAAAAATGAGTGATTCCAGTCTTGTGCTACATTATTAAATATTCCTGCTTGTTCTGGGACATTTGCAGTTGCTTTTATTATTTCTGTAGCGGTTTTTCCTTCAAATTCGCTATTTTCAAGTAGTTTATTGCCATTGGTTACATAGGCAGCATGATGTTTATCATGGTGATATTCAAATGTTTCTGCGCTCATATATGGAGCAAGTGCATCATAAGCAAAAGGTAAATCCATCAATTTTAAAGTCATTTTTTTCTCCTGAAATTTGATTTAAATCAAGTTAATATTGTAAAGAAAACTATTCAAGTTATAAAAGAAGAATATAACATTTTTATTGATATAATCAGCATAACAACAGCGAATATTTTTCTAAGTAATTTTACATTTATTATATGGGTTGCCTTTGCACCGAAGGGAGCTATAAATACCGTAATTGGTACTATCAAAAGCCAGCAAAGCCAATTTATATACCCAATTGTATATGGTATTTCATCTAGTTTATCATATCCTGCTATTATAAATCCTATGGTAGCGGGAAAAGCAACGCATAGGGAAAATAATGATGCCGTTGCTATTGCATTTCTTATACATAGTTTGTTTAGTACCATATAGGGAACATTAAAAGTTGCTCCACCAATTCCCATTAAAGTAGAACAACATCCTATGATAGAGCCTACTACAAAATGGATTATTTTTGGGGTTTTTCTAATCTTATTTGATAATTTTGATGGGTCAATGAACATTAAAAAGGCAAGAATAAGTAACATGATGCCAAAAAATCTAAGTAAAATATTACTTGTTACCATATCGGCGATTAGAGTTCCTACTATTACTCCTGTTATTATTGCAGGGGCAAATAACTTGAAAAATTTATAGTCGATGGCGTTATGTTTATAATGAGCATATGCTGATGATAAAGTTGTAAATATCGTTGCTGCAAGTGTTGTTGCGATTGCTATATGCATTATATAATCTTGCGGATATTGTAGATAAGAAAATATAGTATAAAGTGCTGGTACAAGTATTATTCCTCCTCCTATTCCTAAAAGTCCAGCAAGGAAACCTGCTGTTGTTGCTGCTGCTATTAGCGATAGGGTAAGAATTATAAGTTCATTTTCCATTGTTTAAAATCTTTTATGGCTCTGGACGTGTAGGATTTTTTTCTATCCATTCCTTTTAGTTTCTTTCTTTTTATTTTTCCATGTTTATTTGTATATTCTTCGGTTGCTAATTCTTTTGGTAATTCGGAAAAAAGCCCAAAATTTATATTCATTGGTTGGAATGTTTTGCTGTCTGCTCCTGTTGTTATGTGGTTTATCATTGCGCCTATTGCAGTGGTTGGGGGTGGTAAGGGAATTTCTTTACCAAGTTTTTCATAGGCGGCCATTATACCAGATATTAGCCCCATTGCAGCACTTTCAACATATCCTTCGCAGCCTGATATTTGTCCTGCAAATCGAAGATTGGGCATTGCTTTCATACGCAATCTGTTATCAAGCAATTTGGGGGAGTTAATAAAAGTATTTTTATGTAAGCCACCAAGTCTTGCAAACTCAGCTTTTTCAAGTCCTGGTATTGTTCTAAAAATTCTGGTTTGTTCCCCGTATTTCATTTTGGTTTGAAAGCCAACCATGTTGTAAAGAGTACCTGATTTGTTGTCTTGGCGGAGTTGAACAACGGCATATGGCTGTTCTTTGGAATTAGGGTTTGTTAGTCCTACTGGTTTCATAGGACCAAAGCGTAGAGTATCTTTTCCTCTTTCTGCCATTACTTCGATAGGCATACAGCCATCAAAGTAAGAAGTTTTATCATCTTCTGGGAAGTTTATCATTTCCCAATCTTTGAATAATCCATATTCTGCGTTTTTTAATTCATCAATAAATATTTCATATTGTTCCTTATTCATGGGGCAATTTATATAATCTGCACCATCTCCTTTATCATATCTTGATTGTAGCCATGCTGTATCAAAATTTATGCTGTCTTTATATATTACAGGAGCTATGGCATCGTAGAATGATAGATGTTCTTCTCCTCCTATTTCTTTAATTGCATCGGCAAGGGAAGGGGAGGTAAGAGGACCAGTCGCGATAATTACGTTATCCCATTGTGATGGTGGAATGCTGGTTATTTCTTCTCTTTGTATTGATATAAGGGAATGTTCTGTAAGGGCTTTTGTTACTTCTTTTGAAAAAATATTTCTATCTACCGCTAATGCTCCGCCTGCTGGTACTTTGGCTTTTTCTGCCATTTGCATTATCAAAGAATTACAAAGGCGCATTTCTTCGTGCATTAATCCTACGGCATTATATTCATAATCATCAGAACGAAAAGAATTTGAACAAACAAGTTCAGCAAGATTATCTGTTTTATGAGCATCGGTTTTACGAACAGGGCGCATTTCGTGTAAAATTACGGGAATGCCTATATTGGCGGCTTGCCATGCTGCTTCTGCTCCTGCCAGACCACCGCCGATTATATGTATTTCCTTATTTGTCATTTTTAGTCTTTATTATGGTTTGCATTTATATAGCATATATGTAACTGATTCTATAAAGCAAATTGTAATTTTCTTGCTAGTTTTCCAGTGTTTATATTATGTCTTATTACTTCAAAACATTGACGAATGAAAATAGTTTCTCTCATTTCTTCGTAAGGAAGCATATCTTGTTTTAGTTGTCTTATATTTAGTCCTTTAAAATCTACCATATGTGAGTTTTGTGATATATCTTCTGTTGATATATACGGGAGTATTCCAGAAGAAATTATTATGCCTTTTCCATATTTATGAGATATCAGAGCTGGTGAATTATTTTCATCTGTATTATAAGATGCTATTATTTTTGTGTTTTTATCTATTGCTCCCGAAAAAGCAGGTCCGCAACCATAAAGAATCTTTGTTTCATGTGCTATCCCTCTTAAATCATAGTATTTGACGGGCATAAGGCATAAGTCTCTGGGATTTTGGGTGTGATTTTGTTTAGGAGGGCTTATGGGACCAAAGCTATGATATGGAAGAAGCCCCATAGTATTAGTACGAATTTTTTTATATCCATTGGATTTTGTATATTGTAAAGATGACGAAATTTCATAAGGAGCAGCACAGTGAGCCCATATTACTCCCCCTTCTAAGCAATATCTTGTTATTATACTTTTTGAAATATCGGTTAATATTTCAGGATATGTGCTTTTTTCACCATCTATTGCAGGCATTACAAATGATATAGCATTATTGTTGAGTATTCCTTTTTCTATATCTTTATTTTCTATGAAAAGTACGTTAATGGAAATAGCGTTAAATATTTCACGTATTTTATTCGTTAATGTTGTAGGTGCTAATTTATGTCCTGTTAGAACTGCTATATATTTTTTACTCATTGACATTTATTTCCAAGATAGTTTTCCAAATTATGTCTATCTGTTTCTTATATGTTTCAAGTTCTTTTGCGATTTTATGGAAGTGGTTATAGCTATTATTATGACGATATGCAACTTTTTTAAGATATTCTGAATTATCTTCTATATGAGGACCACATAATATGGCTGTTCCTTTTTTTATATTGCATTTTATTATTGCAGGTGGTGAATTTTTTATATCTGTATATCTGGCTAATATTTTTGTGTTTTTATCCTTTGGGTCTGGCTCTGTGAATTTTGGACCTCCTATATAGTGGAGTTTTGTCTTTATAATTTTGTTATTGTATTTATATTCTATTAAACATGTAGATGAATTATAACTATCAGGGAAAGATTTTGTAAAATCACAATATTCATCTATTGGTCCTATTGCTTGTCCAGAATAAAATGATAATTCTCTTTTACCTTTTATTGTATCTTCATTTTCCCATTTTGATGCCCAGTTTAAAGAAGAACATGCAAAATATGCTCCTGCACAAATTCCTATATATTTACCGCCTTTTTCTACATATTTCCTGATTTTTTTATTGGCTATTCCATTTAATTTTTCACAGTTATAAAGGTCTGCTCCGCCTGGCATGAATAATATTTTGGGGGTGTTTTCTAAAATATCATTTATTATATCATCAGCATCTATGAATATTACATTATCGTAGCCGTAATAACGGCAAAGATGGTGATATAATATACCATTATTGTGTATA
>JALTZE010000339.1 GCA_027051315.1 Micavibrio sp. | reverse complement strand
TGGGTGAAATTGCATGGAAGTTAAAGATTTAGAGCGGTTGGAAGATTTAGAGCGCTGCGGCTTTCAGGCAAGCGAGTTGGGGAAAGCGGCAAAGGTGTGGCGTAAGATGCGGCAAGAGTGCGATGTTGTTTTTCTTTCTTTCACCTCCAACCTTGTTGCCTCTGGGTTAAGGGGCATTATTAAGGAACTTTGCAGGAAAAAGGAGGTGGATGTGGTAATTACTGCAGGCGATAGCATTGATCTCGATAAAATAAAAACATACAAAAATATGGAAAATACAACTAATTTTACAAAGGTATTTTTATTGAAACTTTAAGACCACCATGCTCACTATCATCTAACCAAATTTTTCCACCATGTAAATTAACTACATCAAGAGCTATAGAAAGCCCTAAACCAGCCCCTCCCGTTTTTATATTTCTTGAACCCTCAATTCTAAAAAATGGTTTAAAAACATCTTCTCTAACGTCTTTGGCAATACCTACACCATCATCATCAACACTTATTAAAATATAATTTTCTTCCTTTTTAAGGCTCACCCATATTTTGTCTGCATATTTTTCAGCATTAGTAACTATATTCATTAAACATCTTTCCATTGCAACTGGTCGGACAGAAACATTAACCCCTTCTTCAATATCTGTTTTTATATCCACACCATGTCGTTCAATCGTGGTAGCGATATCAGCAATCATTAAGCTAAGATTAGTCATCGCTATTTGCTCACCCGCATCACTTTTTGCAAAATCAAGATATGCATCAATCATTCTTTCCATCTCTGCCAAATCAGATTTCATATCATCAACATTAAAATCAGGTGGAAACATTGCAAGCTCCAGCTTCATTCTTGTAATTGGAGTTCGTAAATCATGAGAAACCCCCGCAAGCATAGTAGTTCTTTGCGAAATTTGCTTTTTTATTCTTTCTTGCATTTTTATAAATGCTTCTGCTGCTTGCCTTACTTCCCTTGCTCCTTCTACTTTAAAATACGGAACATCTCTCCCCTTCCCAAATCTTTCCGCTGCAATTGCAAGCTTTCTAATTGGTCTTATTTGGTTTCTCATAAATATTATTGCTATAAAAAACAAAATAATCGTCGATAAAAGCATCCATAGTAAAAATATATAAGAAGACGAAGAAAATAACCGCCTTTCCGCAACCCTAACATTTAAAACACCACTATTTAGCAATACCTGAACATCAACCCATCTTTCATCAGAATTTATATTTATGCTAACTTTCTGCCCTATTCTTCCTATTATTTCTTTTCTAAGATTATCTCTAACCATTGATTGCCAAAAACTATCAATATCATTTTGCTTTGAAATTTCTTTTTTTCCCTTTTCAAATGAAAATTCTATATCAAGGCTATCAGACATATAATGAGCAAGTTCTTCTGCATTTTTATTACCACTTTCATATTGCTTGGCTACAACTGCAATTTCCCCTGCCACAGCACCAGCCATTCTATCGGTCATTCTTCTCCAGTGATTATCCATAAAGACATGCACACTTATAATCTGAACCAATATAG
>JALTZE010000338.1 GCA_027051315.1 Micavibrio sp. | reverse complement strand
CGTATCGGTAGAAATCCTAAAACAGGAGTAGAGGCAGTTATCGAACCAAGAAAAGTTTTGGTGTTTAGAGCTTCCCATACATTAAAAGATATGATTAACAGCGGAAAATAATTCCAAAATAAAGGGGAGAAATGATGTCAAAAATAGCCGGTATAGCGGCAGAGAGTGTGACTGAGGCGTCAAAGCAAACTCAGGGAAAAGAGATAGTGATAGAAAATACTGCAAAAGAAATAAAAAAATCTACAGGAGCTTTTCGTACGATAAGCGAAGTTGCTGATGAACTTAATGTACAGCAGCACGTCCTTAGATTCTGGGAAACAAAATTTTCACAAATAAAACCTCTTAAAAGAGGAGGGGGACGCAGATATTACCGTCCAGAAGATGTGCTTATAATCAAAAAAATTCACAATCTGCTTTATACCCAAGGATATACTATAAAAGGAGTTCAAAAACTTCTTAAAGGACAGTCAAAAAGCCAAATTATAAAAGATTCATTTGCAGAAAATAAAAAAACATTATCTCCTAGTAATGATGTTATAGAAGATACCCAACAGCCAGAAATTAAAAAAGAAATAATAGAAGTTCATAAAAGGTCTTTGAGTGATAATCAAAAATCAATGCTAGAATCAATGTTAAAAGACTTAAAAGAATTTAGAGATGATATATCTGGCAAGTCAAAACCAATTTTTGAAGATGTCTAGCTTGATTTAAAGCATAAATACATATAAAAGATTCCAAAAGTAAAAATAAAAAAGTCGGAGCGTGGCGCAGCCTGGTAGCGCACTTGCATGGGGTGCAAGGGGTCGGAGGTTCGAATCCTCTCGCTCCGACCATTTTTAAAGGGTATATACCAAAGAGATGCTACATTACACACGGGAATTATCTATAAACACATGAATGTAAAAGAAAGAATAATAATCATCTATTCAACTTTTTCTAACAAAGAAGAAGCAGAAAAAATATCTAATATTTTGTTAAAAGAAAAACTTATTGCTTGTGCCAATATATTTCCCGCTCATACAGCAATCTATGAATGGGAAGGAAAAATATGTAATGAGCAAGAAGTAGCCGTAATTTTCAAAACGGTGAAATCTAATATTAATCCAGTAAAAGATATGATAATTGACAATCATTCTTATGATTGCCCATCTATTATTTCATGGGATATTAACAGCCATAATAATGAATATACAAAATGGCTGGAAAGTTCATTATTGTAAATAGCAACTTATTTCATAGTAAAATCTGTAGGAGAAAATTTCATCCAATCATATGAATTTATATTATGGTCAATTTTAACTAAAACATCCTTTTTATTTTCAGCAACAAGATATGTTTCAACCGTTACTTTCTGTGCAGCATCGCCAACATAAATAATATCGCCATTTGCTGCATGTCTAGAAATATAATCAATAGCAAATGATACACCACCACTATTGTTAATAAACTCGTCGGATAAATATCTTTCCATTTTAACAACTCCTATTTTATCCTTAATCATATTTACCATAAACTCTTCAGAACGTAAAGTTATATAT
>JALTZE010000337.1 GCA_027051315.1 Micavibrio sp. | reverse complement strand
AAAATATTGAGCCTGTTGATTTGTGGATTGATAGGGCAGTTCTTCATTTCTTTACTGAAACAAAAGAGCAAGACACTTATTTTGATTTACTGAAAAGCAAAGTAAAAAGTAATGGTTTTGTTTTGTTGGCAGAATATAATCTAAATGGAGCAACAGTTTGTGCAGGACTTCCTGTACATAGATATAGCAAAGAAATGCTAATTGAAAAACTCGGTACTGATTTTGAGTTAATTGATAGCTTTGACTATATCTACATTATGCCATCAGGAGCCGAAAGACCTTATGTTTACACACTATTCAGAAAAAGATAAATGAAAAAAGTATTGATGTTTTTAAGTCAGGGTGTAGAAGACCTTGAAGCCGTTACAATAATTGACGTTTTAGGTTGGACTAATGTTCGAGACAATCTAAGTCCTGTGAACTTAAAAACTTGTGCTTTTCACGATAGCGTAAAAGGAAAATTTGGAATTGAGTTTACACCAACTTTTAACCTAAAAAAAGAAGAACCCGACTACACACAGTTTGATGCCTTTGTATTACCAGGTGGTTTTCACAATGCAGGATTTGATGAAGCATATTCTGAACATTTGCACAAAATAGCAGGAATTATCCATCAGAATGGAGGAGTTATCGCAACAATGTGTGTTGGAATTTTACCAATTTCAGATGCAGGGTTATTAAAGGATAAAAAAGCAACCACTTATAATTTAAGCAGATTTCACGATAATGTTGAAAGACTTAAAAGCGGTAAAGCAATATACACAAAACAAAAAGTTGAATTTGATAATAGAATTATTAGTTGTGCTGGTCCTGCCTCATCATTAGAAGTTGCATACTTATTGCTTGAACAGTTAACAGGAAAAGAAAATACAGATAAGATTAAAAAATTAATGATTTACTGATATGAAAACGATTAAAACCATAATGACAATTATTCTGGTAAGTATTATTGCTATTTCGTGTAATTCAGAGAATAAAAACAATACTACAATAAAGGAAGATGTGGAAACGACTAAATCCACTATTGAACCGGCAGAACAGATTAAACCAACTGATATTTGTATGTTCTACAATGTAATATTAGACGCACCAAGCGAATATCCTGTAGAAGTAGATGGAAAAACCTATTATGGTTGTTGCGATTATTCTTCTTCACAATTACGAGAAGATAGCACAACACGGTTTTCAATTGACCCGTTTTCTGGCGAGAAAGTTGATAAAGTAGGGGCACTTATTTTCCCAGACCCCAACAGAGACAACGGAGTGCTATATTTTAAAACAAAAGATAATTATTTACAATATATTAAAAAATTAAATCAATGAAAACAACAACATTAATTAGTGCCATTGCATTAAGCCTAATTTGTACAACGTTTGTTACTGCACAAACAAATACGAGTAATAAAGACAAAGTTAAAACTGAAACAAAACAGGATTCCTCAATTAAAAGGGAATATGTTTCTATTTCTACTTTACGAAGATAAAAATCAATTTATAAACCGGCTATAAAATTTGGTTAATATACTGTTTTTCAATAT
>JALTZE010000336.1 GCA_027051315.1 Micavibrio sp. | reverse complement strand
AGATTATATAGATGAAATAGCAAAGTCAGGTAAAAAATCATTTTTTGTCCCTGATAAGAACAAAATAAAAAATCTAATAAAAAAACAAATGAAATCAGGCGATAGAATAATAATCATGGGCGCAAGAGATGATAGCCTAAGAGAAATGGCAAATAGCTTTTTATAAATTTTCTAGTTATCAAATATATTATGAAAATCTATCTTTTATATATTCATAAACTGCTCTCATGCCGGTATCTGCCCCTCCTTTTGGGCGACCTGCCTTACCATTTTGTTCCCATGAATAAATATCCATGTGAACCCAATCAATATCAGTTTTTTGCAAAAATTCTTGTAAGAATAACCCACCGTGAATTGCTCCTGCTTTACCTGTTCCAATACTGCTTATATCTGCAATATCACTATTCATTTCTTCACGATATCCCTGCCATAAAGGTAAATTCCACACCGCATCATCACATTTCATGGATATATCCCTTATTTTATCCCCAAGCTCAATTGAATTTGCAATAGCAACAGGAATATCATACCCTAATGCAGCCCTTGCCGAGCCAGTAAGAGTCGCAAAATCAACCATAAAATCAGGTTTATCAACTTCTGTTGCAAGGGTAATTCCATCGGCAAGCACCAAACGCCCCTCAGCATCTGTATCACTAACTTCAACAGTAATACCTTTTCTACTTTGTAAAATATCTTTTGGTCTAAAGGAATTTCCAGATATAGAATTTTCTGCTGATGGGATAATTATTCTTATGCGTACGGGGAGCTTCATAGACATTATCATCCAACCAAGCCCAAGAGCATGTGCAGCACCTCCCATATCTTTTTTCATATTTAACATGAATGGCGAAGGTTTTATATTAAGCCCGCCAGTATCAAAACTTATGCCTTTACCAATAATTGTTACCAAAGGATTATTTTCATCACCCCAGCCTATATCAATCATACACGGCTTATGCTCACTGCCCTTACCAACGGCCCATAATAAAGGAAATTCTTTTTCTACTGTTTTTCCTTTGGTGATTTTGCACGAAGCACCAAACTTCATCGCAACTTGCTCTGCCGCTTCTGCCATATTATCAGGAACAAAATCATTAGCAGGAATATTAACAAGATTTCTGATAAGGCAACAAGACTCAACACTAGCATTTATATATTTTTTATCAGCCCTTTTATCAATATAAATACACGGCTTGGATGAGGGAGTAGATGATTTATATATGTTGAAATCATAGCAAGAAAGCCCCCAACCAATATAAAGTAAATTAAGCTCTTTATCCGAAAAATCATCAATATTTTTGATATAAAAATCAGAATTAATAGATGTAGTCGATGCTAAATATGAAAGAGAATATATAGATATTTCATCATCACAACCAGCGATAACTTTATCAACTTTACCTTCTTTATTATGAATTACGACATACTGGTTCTTTTTTGCTTCGAATTTAGCAGAAATAATCAAATTTTTCTCAACATCACTTAATGACTTTATAAACTTACTAAATTTGGAAGTTTTGACTAATATTATAGCTACAGCATCAT
>JALTZE010000335.1 GCA_027051315.1 Micavibrio sp. | reverse complement strand
AAGTAAGATAGCAGAAAATAAAAATCTCTCCGAAAATGAAATATATAATAATTTTCATGATATAATCAGCAATTCTGTAGAACGTAGAATGATATCTGATGTGTCTTTGGGAGCTTTCCTTTCAGGAGGAATTGATTCAAGTGCGGTTGTATCCTTAATGCAATCACTTTCAAATCGCCCTATCAAAACTTATACAATTGGCTTTGATGAAGAAGATTTTAACGAATCAGAAAAAGCCAAGATGGTGGCAAATCATCTGGGAACAGACCATTCAGAAATAATATTAACCCACAAAGACGCATTAAAAATAATACCTGATATAGCAGATATTTATGATGAGCCTTTTTCCGATGTATCACAAATTCCAACTTCTTTATTATGCTCATTTACCAAAAAGCACGTATCTGTTGCATTATCAGGAGATGGAGGTGACGAAATGTTTGGCGGTTATAATAGATATTTAACAGCTCCTTCAATTTTAAATAAAACAAAATTTCTTCCATGGCCTGTCGGCAATATTATATCTTCTTTTATAAATTATATATCTCCTGAAATATGGGATAAAATTGGTAATGGTAAAATCCCACAAATGGGGGAAAAAATGCAAAAACTTGCTTCTATTATCCCTCTAAAGGACAGGAAAAAAATATATGATAGATTGCTATCAAAAAATATAACTAATGAATATTTTATAGATATTACAGAGCCAGAAGGATTATCATTTGCAGAACAAATGATGTTTTATGATACATTATTTTATCTTCCAAACGATATTTTGATGAAAATGGATAGGGCAAGCATGTATTATTCCCTTGAATGTCGTTCTCCTCTTCTTGATATTGATATATTTAATTTTGCATGGTCATTACCAGAAAAATATAAAATCAGAGATGGTAAAGGCAAATATCTGTTAAGAAAACTTATAAAACAATATATAAATTCCGATATATTGAATCAGCCAAAACAAGGATTCAATGTCCCAATATCCTTATGGATAAAAGGTCCTCTTAAAGAATGGGCGGAAACAATCCTTTCAAAGGAAAATATAGAAAAATATGATTTTGTAGATTATGGACAAGTCAAAGAGATATGGGATATGCATATAAGCGGTAAGTCAGATTATGGTCACAGATTATGGAGCATATTGGTGCTCCACTCATGGGCAGAAAAATATTCTTAAATATATAAAATTATCTATATATCTTATTCCGCAGCAACAATATCATAAAACACCCAATATGAACCATCATTGCTTGCAACACATAATGCCGTTTTCCCTTCGCAAGCAGGACAATCAGCAACAGTAAAATTATTATTAGTTGTGGTATTGAGCAATATATTCGAAGGATTAACCCCAAGAGTAGGTATTGTTTCGCTTCCCGTTAATTTTTTATTGATTGCAGCACAAATATCTTTTTTTATCTGATATGCCACAAGCAAAACATCATTATTAGAACTTGGTGTCCATTCCACATTATTAAATCTATCAAGATACCAACCCGCAGCAGGAGTTGTAACTTCATTCTTTATATTATCATTCATAGCCTTCTTAATCAGACCACCTCCACCAATATGAAATATTTTATTATAGTGAGGGGCAGTATCATATCCAGCCTCACCTCTTTGTACAAAATCTATATCAGATATTTGTGTTCCACTCATAACCATTTGTTGTATAATTTTCTTTACTTGAGAACGATAGGTCATTATTTCATTTACTCGAAATGTAAGATTTGCTGTTTCAATCTCACTCGTATCTTCTTGGTCTTGCATTCTTGTCATTGTAAATGATAATGCAGCAAATAAAACTATAGCTATCAATATATATATAAAAGCGTTACCAGATTGATTTTTCATCTTAATTTATCCTTACTATTAATGGATAATAACATTAAAACTATAGCAATCCAATACAGGCTTTGATAGGCTCTAATTATACAAAAAGGAATAAAAAATGGATATTCTATCTTTGGTAATAGGAATTGGTTCAGGTTTTTTAATTGGTGTTACTATTGGAATAATATATGCCTATAAAAAATCTGCTACAACTGAGCAACAAAATATAGAGCTTAAAACCAGAATAAAATTAGAATCCGAAGCACATCAAAAAGCAATGGCAGAAATGGAAAACCGTTTCAAACTAACTGCATCAGAAGCATTAAGACAAAATAATGAACAATTCATTATGTTAGCGGAAGAAAAGCTAAAAAGTTCCCAAAAAGATGCCTCACATGATTTAGAAAATCGCCAAAAAGCAATATCAGATATAATAAATCCAATAGGAAAAACCCTAAAAGAAATGGAAGGAAAGATAGAGAATCTTGGCAAAACAGGTGCAAGTTTAGAAGGTCAGCTAAAAAGCTTTTCAGAAGGTCAGCACCTTCTTCGTGAAGAAACCAGAAATTTGATAGAGGCATTAAGAAATCCAGCAGCAAGAGGCAGATGGGGAGAAATGCAGCTTGAACGCACTTTGGAAATGATAGGTATGGTCGAAGGAACTCACTATAAACAGCAAGTTAGCGTAAATAATAGTGAAGGAAAACGTATCCAGCCAGATTTTATTATTACTCTATCAGGTGGTATGCAAATAGTAATAGATGTAAAAGCACCGATAGAACCATTCTGGGAAGCAATGGAAACAGCAGATAATGAAGCAGATAAAAACGCTGTTCTAAATAAATTTAAATCACATATGAGAGAACATCTTAAGCAACTTGCCAAGAAAGAATATTGGAGACAATTTGACTCACCAGAATTTGTGGTTATGTTCCTCCCAACAGAAGGTCTTTATTCAATGGCGGTAAGTAACGATAAATCTTTATTAGAAGATGCAGCAAAAAATAATATAATACTTGCCTCTCCCACCACAGTAATGGGACTTTTGCGGACTGTTATGCATGGTTGGCAACAACAAACAATTACAGAAGAAGCAAAAAAAGTATCAGAATTAGCAGCAGATTTATATAAAAGAATATGTAGATTTGGAGAACATATGGCAAAATTAGGCAGAGGACTTAATACAGCTATGAATGCGTATAATATAGCTGTAGGTTCTTTGGAAAGTCAGGTATTACCAGGAGCAAGAAAATTCAAAGAACTTCATGTTCAGACAGGTGGAAAAGAGATTCCAGAAATAACTGTTCTAGAAGAAACCCCAAGAAATTTGTCCTCCCCTGAATTATTATCAAAAAAAGATAATGATAGTTAAGATGGTATATGACTAAGCTTATAAGGGTTAAGGCATATCCTGCTGGGAATATCAGATTTTCTAGGTATTTCTGGTAAAACATCTATATCATCATTTCTATCTTGTTCAGAATATTTTAGGTTAAGCACTCTCATCAATTCCGAATATATAGATATATTTCCCATTATTTGTATGGCTATTTTATGTTTGTTATTTTTATTTATCTTTATTTTGTCGCTATTTAATTTTTTAGGAAAATTATCTTCACAAACATCATATATAGCTGATTTTGCCATATCAATAATAATTGGTTCTTTAACTCCGATAGATTCTAATATCTTATCGTTATCAATTATCATCTGAGATGCTTTGAGAGCTTCATCGTTATTAGCTAGCTTATGAAAAGGGATAAGCTCAAGACTGGAAATAGCGTAATTATCTCTCCCAACGCCCCAAACCAGCATTGGCGTTACAGTCTTACCAGTTCTTGAGTAAGCAACTATAACAACGCCTTTATGAATTTTGTTATCATTAGTAGAAGCCTTACCATATGTAACCCTTACGGTTTCTTCACCACGTGTATTTTTAAGAAATTTTTCCATATCCGATTATTTATATAGTTATGGAAAGATAGTCAAGATGTTTTTATGCTCTTAAAGAAGCACCAGTTCTTTTGGAAACATTATCAATTATTTTTGCAGATATTTGTTCAATTTCTTCATCTGTAAAAGTTTTCTCAATAGGCTGTAATGTAACATTTATAGCTATTGATTTTTTTCCTTCTTCAACTCCTTTACCTTGATAAACATCAAAAATATTCACAGATATTATAGATTTCTTGTCAGAAGATTTTGCCGCTCTTTCTATATCGCCAGCAAGAACATTTTCATCAACAATAAAGGCAAAATCCCTATTCACAGGCTGGAATTGTGATAACTGTAAAAGTTTTTTAGCAGTTGACTTTTTCTTTCTTGGCACAGGGATATTGTTGATAAATATTTCAAAGCCAACAACAGGAGCTTTAACATCAATATCATCAATAATTTGTGGGTGAATTTCACCAAAATAGGCAATGATATTCTTACCCATCTTTAAAACGCCACTTCTTCCAGGATGATAATATTCAGGAGCTTCTCTAACTATCTGTAAATTATCCGTAGGACAATTCATAGCCTTAAGTGCCTGATATACATCAGATTTAGCATCATAAAGGTCAAACTCTCTTGACTCTTCGGGGCTCGACCAATGTTTGTTAGCCTTTTGCCCCTGCCTTATTCCTGATGCTACAATTTCCTGACCTTCTGGTTTTAAAGATTTAAATACAGGACCAACTTCAAAAAGACATACATTACCATAACCTTTATCAACATTATTTGCTGCAGCTTTAATCAAGTTAGGCAGGATTGATGGGCGCATCTGATTCCAATCAGAGCTTATAGGATTTATCAAAGTAAGATTATCCGCATTATCATTATCATTTGCTCCAAATTTTAATGCTGTTTCCTTATCCATAAATGAATATGTAACACATTCATTAAGACCTATTGAAGCAAGCACAATACGAGCTTTTCTGGAAAGAGAAGATATCTTTGTTTCAGCAGAACGTGTAATAACTTCGTCTTTTTGTAGAGAAGTTTCAGGAAGATTATTATAACCCCATATTCTTGCAACCTCTTCAACAATATCGGGTTGCCCCCATATATCTGGTCTCCATGATGGTGTAATAATCTGCCAGCTTTCTGATGTTTCCTTTTTAACTTGGAAACCAAGATTATTAAGTATCTCTTCTTGCTTATCTTTTGCTATTTCCATACCAGTAAGCTTTTTAACCAATGCAGGATTAAAAGAAATAGTTTTTGTAGATTCTGGAATATCTCCAGCCTGTACAATATTTGATACCTCACCCCCACAAATTTCTGTTATAAGCCTTGTTGCTATTTCTATTCCATCAAAGGTAAATTGTGAATCAATCCCTCTTTCAAATCTGTATCTAGCATCAGATTCTATTTGTAAATCACGACCTGTTCTTGCTATTCTATATGGGTCAAAATATGCTGCTTCTAGAAATACATTAACCGTATCTTCTGTACATTCTGTTTCAACCCCTCCAATTATACCACCAAGGGCAATAGCACCAGAATCATCAGCTATTACAATTTGTCCTTCACAAAGTTCATAATTCTTACCATCAAGTGCTTCTAACTTCTCACCTGATTTTGCAGACCTTACATTTATATTACCTTTTAACTTATCTGCATCATAGACATGAAGCGGGCGGTTAAGGTCAAGTGTCATATAATTTGTTATATCGACCAATGCAGATATTGACCTTAGACCAACTGATTCAATTTTCTTTCTAAGCCATTCAGGAGATTGTACATTCTTAACATTTTTAATATATCGACCAAGAAATAATGGGCAATGATGTTTATTTTCTTCGGCAAATTTCAATGAAACTGTTATAGGAGAGTCAAAATTTCCTGTAATTTTAGTATTATTTAAGTCTTCTAATTTGCCAAGTCCTGCTGCGGCAAGGTCTCTGGCAATACCACGAACACCAGCACAATCCGCACGATTCGGAGTTATAGCTATATCTATCAAAGCATCATCAAGACCGAATATCTCAGCCATTGGAGTACCTATTTTATAATCACCTTCTAGCTCAATAATTCCATTATGCTCATCTGATAGGCACATTTCTTTTTCTGAAACCATCATGCCGTTTGATTCAATACCACGAATTTTTGATTTTTTTAAAGTAACATCAAGACCAGGTATATATGTCCCTTCTGGTGCAAAAATACCATACATACCAGCCTTTGCATTAGGCGCACCACAAACTACTTGTAAAATGCCATAATCTGCTGTTTTGACTTGTAAGACTTTTAATCTATCTGCATCAGGGTGTGGCTCTGCTGATTCAATATATGCTACTTTAAAAGGGGCATATATCTTTTCTTTATCTTCTATTTCTTCTACTTCCAAACCAATATCAGTTAGTTTTTCTGATATTTGTTCCAAAGTAGCATCTGTATCAAGATGCTGTTTTAACCAGCTTAATGTAAATTTCATTTTATTA
The DNA here is from genome assembly GCA_027051315.1 of Micavibrio sp. GTDB lineage: Bacteria > Pseudomonadota > Alphaproteobacteria > Micavibrionales > Micavibrionaceae > JALTZE01. The sequence goes on along the minus strand of JALTZE010000335.1, from coordinate 1,640 downwards.
CCATTTTTATAGTTTTGTTTAACATGTGATAAAAGCGCGAAACCATATAAATTTCAAGGAGAAAATTGATAATATAGATTTATTATCATAAAGGTAATATATGAAGTGAAAAATCAAGCTGTACAGCTATATTTTTGTATAAATTTTGTGCAGCATCATTATTTTTTTCAGCTAACCAATAAATTTTTATCCATTTTTCTTTTTTGCCGATATTTTCAAGCTCTTTAAGCAAAGCAACAGCAATTCCCTTTCTTCTATGCTCTTTGACAACGAATATGTCCTGCATATAGGCAGAAGATTCTATATATCCTGTAGTATTATGTACAACAAAATGTATTATTCCCAACATCGTACCATCATCAGAAACAGCACATAATCCATTTATAGGATTATTACTATCACATATTCTTTGCCATGTAGAATTTGTTACTTTTCTATCAATCTGATGGAAGCAACTTTCCTCCCATAAAGAAAGCCATTGATTAAAATCATCTTCTTTTAGCTTTCTTATCTCCATACAAAACCTTAATCAGTAGCACGGTTAGGACGGTTATATGCATCAAAACCATAATAATTAAGCCATCTAACATCGCTTTCAAAAAAAGTGCGAAGGTCTGGGATTCCGTATTTCAGCATTGCCATACGCTCAATTCCCATTCCAAATGCAAATCCTTGATATTCATCGGGATTAACTCCACAATTTTTTAAAACATTAGGGTGAATCATGCCGCAACCAAGAATTTCCATCCAATCATCTCCAGCACCTATTTTAAAATCACCATCTTTTCTGGAACATCCAATATCTACTTCTGCACCAGGTTCAACAAAGGGAAAGAAAGAAGGGCGGAAACGAACAGGTAGTTCATCAACTTCAAAAAATGCTTTGCACGCATCTGATAAACACCCTTTTAAATGTCCCATATGTGTTGATTTATCCACTACCAATCCTTCAATCTGATGAAACATAGGTGTGTGGGTCATATCATAATCACTTCTATATGTTCTACCCATTGATATTCTTCTAATCGGAGGTTTATTTTCTTTCATATATCTAATTTGAACAGAAGAAGTATGAGTTCTTAGGAGTTTTTTTGCTTCTTCTCCTTCTTCGTCCTTATCTTCAGGCATAAAGAAAGTATCATGCATTTCTCTGGCTGGGTGACCAATAGGAAAATTAAGTGCCGTAAAATTGTGATAATCATCTTCAATATCTGGGCCTTCTGCAATCTGGAATCCCATATCAGCAAATATTGTAACCAGTTCTTCTATTACTTGGCTTATTGGATGAATATGACCTGTTCTTTGTGGTCTTGGTGATAAGGTAATGTCCAAAACTTCACTGGCAAGACGGTTATCCATTTCTTGCTTTTTTAGAGCTGCTGTTTGTTTATCTATTAGATTCTTTATTTCATCTTTTAGGGAATTAAGAGCAATGCCTTGTTCTTTTCTTTCCTCTCCTTGTAATTTCCCAAGTCCTTTCATAAGGGCGGTTATGCGTCCCTTCTTACCCAAAGCATTTACCCTAACCTCTTCAATTTCTGCAATTGTTTTTGCAGATTCAACCATTTTGGAAAGTTCTTCTTTTAATTGTGCAATCATATTATTCATCATTTCTTTTCTTTTTACAGCTATATATCAAT
>JALTZE010000334.1 GCA_027051315.1 Micavibrio sp. | reverse complement strand
TGCTTTTGGAAATGAATACCCAATAAAAGTAATTTTTTGAGCTTCTTGAATTTCGATTAAAGCATTATTGCAAATATATTTTAGATGTAAATTTTCAAAATTTTTAATAAAAAATAAACTTGGATTAACGAGAGAAGTTTTAAAAGATTTATGTATAAATACAAAAGAAATAAAAAAAACTACTGATTTATCTTTGGATGACAATATTTTTCAAAATGAAAAGAAAGAAATTGAAAAGGAAAAGGATACAGTTTCAGATTTAAGAATTCAAAGAGCTAGAAATCGCATATGGCTTGATTTAAGAGATGGTATTGATTTGAAAGCTCTTGCTAGAATGGATAGTAAGGCTGCAAGAGAAGAAGTTTATTCAGCAGTAGAAGAAATATCACGCTTTAGAAATCTTGATTTAACCAAAGAAGAATTAAAAAGGATTGCTAAAGAATGTGCTGACGATATGCTTGGTTTTGGACCTTTGGAGCCTTTGCTTGAGCGTGATGATATAGCTGATATTATGATTAATGGCCCAGATACTACATATATAGAGGTAAATGGGAAGATAGAAAAGGCTGATATAAAATTCAGAGATGGGCAGCATCTTATAACAGTTTGTCAAAGAATTGTTGGAGCGATAGGAAGAAGGGTTGATGAAGCTTCTCCTATTTGTGATGCGCGTTTACCTGATGGTAGCCGTGTTAATGCTATTATCCCTCCTTTGGCGGTTGATGGTGCGACGGTTACCATACGTAAATTTTCCAAAGATAAGCTTACATTGGAAAAACTTGTAGAATTTGGTGCTGCTACGCCAAGCTGTGCAAAGCTTATTATGGCTATTGGACGATGTCGAGTTAATGTTTTGGTTTCTGGTGGTACGGGTTCTGGTAAAACTACGATGCTTAATTGTTTAACGAAATATATTGAATCTGGTGAAAGAATTATTACATGTGAAGATGCTTGCGAGCTTCAATTACAACAGCCCCATGTTGTTAGGTTGGAAACACGCCCTCCTAATCTTGAAGGAGTGGGTGAAGTTACTATGCGTGATTTGGTTAAAAACTGTCTTCGTATGCGTCCTGAAAGAATTATTGTGGGTGAGGTGCGTGGTCCTGAAGCTTTTGACCTTTTGCAAGCTATGAATACAGGGCATGACGGTTCAATGGGGACTGTTCATGCTAATAATCCGCGTGAAGCCATAACACGTATGGAAAATATGATTGCTATGGGTGGATTAAATTTACCACAGCAAGCGGTAAGAGAGCAAATCGCATCTGCTGTTAATGTGATTATTCAGGTGCAACGTTTACGTGATGGTTCACGTAAAGTTACTCATATATCGGAAATTACTGGTATGGAGGGAGATGTCGTTACTATGCAGGATTTGTTTAAATTGGATATTTTGGGTGAAGATGAAGATGGTAAGCTTATAACAGAACAAAAATCTACTGGTATTAGACCGCGTTTTTATGAGCAGGCGAGAACTTTTGGTGTTGAGCAATTGGTACTTGATGCTATGGAGGAGGCGTACGGATAAGATGGATAGCACACAGATAATAATATTTG
>JALTZE010000333.1 GCA_027051315.1 Micavibrio sp. | reverse complement strand
GTCTTTATATTTTGCTCTAAAGAACTATGAAATACATTTTCAGAAAAGAATTAACAGGCTGTTGTATGACTTCCAGTAAATCTGTATTATTCATTACCTGTCATTGGGTCAACAGTGTCCACTGTGTAACAGCGTTTTTCACCAGAACGTCTGCAAGTGTAAAACAGTTAATAGACAACCAATACCTTTTATATCTTCTTATTACATGATTGTACATGTGCATGTGTGCATGCTTGTGTGCACATAATTTAAGTCGGGACAAAGTAACCAAAGAAAGGAAGGAAGAAATGGCTATTTTGCCATTGGAAGAATAAAAAGATACTTGTGAAAATCCTTTTGAAAATGTATTTAGCACAATATGACTCTTATCTAGGTTTCTCTTTTTATTTTTTGTTTTCTTATTTGGTATAGAGGAATTTCTCCGTGGGCATTTATTTACTGGTTTCCCTTGGAATCTTATTGCTTTTGGCTGGAGTGAACATATTACAGTAATACAAATTTTGAATATTATCGGCGTATATGGGCTTACATTCTTGTCTATATTATGGTTTAGTTTTGTTGGGTTTATTTGTGTAAATAAATTAGGCTACATCAAAAAGTCATCCTTGTTATTTGTGGTGATTTTATCTTTTCTAGCTAGCTTTTATTACGGTTATTCAAAAATTGAAAAAGCAAAACAAATAGAAACTCCACTACCCAATATTACTATTGCTTTGGTTCAAGCAAATATTCCACAATCTAAAAAATGGGATACATCTTTGATAATCGATAATTTTATGCAATATATAAATTTATCCAAAGGAATAAGTCATGATGAAAAATATCCAATTGTAATTATCTGGCCTGAAACTAGCTTACATTTCGCTCTTTTTGAAAATAAACGTGCAAGAGAAGAAATATCTAACCTTCTTAAACAATTTGATAGTGAAGCATATCTTGTTACAGGAGCTCTTATTGAAAGTAACAAAGAGTTTTCTAATGATATTGTTGTTTTTGATAAAAATGCTCAGATTGTTGATATTTATTCAAAATCTCATTTAGTTCCCTTTGGTGAATATGTCCCTTTTAAGGAGTTTTTTGAGTTAACTCCAATATCGAATTTTAATGGTTTAAAAGCTGGTAATGGGGTTAGAGATATTAAAATATCTAATAAGCTCCCCCCTTTTAGCCCTCTTATTTGTTACGAGATTATATTTTCTGGTGATATTTTGCAAAATAACAGCAGTGCAGACTGGATTGTGAATGTTACCAATGATGCATGGTATGGTGATAGTTCTGGTCCTTATCAGCATCTTGCCCAAGCAAAATTTAGAGCTATTGAAGAAGAAAAAACAACCGTAAGAGCAGCAAGTACGGGTATTTCAGCTATAATTGATAGATATGGTAATATTCTAAATAGAATAGAATTAAACAAAAAGGATATAATTAAAAAAAATATGCACTTAAGGCTTGGTAATGATGCGCATTAGTATTAATCTATTTTAAATAAAAAAATAATTACATAATGTTTAAAAGAAATATATCTTTATTTTCAATAATATAAGATGATTATCAAAAAGATATATAC
>JALTZE010000332.1 GCA_027051315.1 Micavibrio sp. | reverse complement strand
ATAAAAAACCGCTAAACAATATTACAAATACCCTAAAAGCCTTATCCAACACATATTCACTATCAAAAGACCATATAGAACTTGCAAATAACAAAGCAGAAATAATAAAAACAATTATAAGATATTTACTTCCTATATATTTTTTTAATCGAGCAGAATCATAAGCATACATAGCCCCATAAGATAACACAGCTATTATAATTGGTAAGAACGCCAAGAATCTAGGCGATAAAAGCGCAAATAAAGGTGATAAAACTAATAAGAAAGTAAAAATATTTGGATTCATCAATATTACCCGCTATTTAATAAATTTACGGTTACAATATTGGCATATAACCTCATTTTTTTCATCAAAACTATAAAACACAGCAGGATGACCAAAAACATGGTGTCCACCATCACACATAACTTTATCCGTATCTGGTGAAACTTCTATAATTTCATGCTCTTTTTTTGCAATATCCATAACAAACCTCAATTTACGTAAAGAATTTACTAATTATTTGTAATCAACATGTACAATCTACTACACGTAGCTAAGGTTATATTAGGAATAAAAAAATGGAACCTAATTTTATAGATAACAGCAATATAAAAGATAATTTAGATAATTATATATCAATAACAATATGTGCGGACAAAGTTTTGGAAAGCTGGAAATCATCTCTTTTTAGCTATGAATGGCTACTTCCTGATGGTCGTATCAAAAATATAGAAGAACTACCTGAAAAAGAAAGAACCAAAAGAAAACATGCCGAAGAACAAATAAATAACGGTAAAAATATTGAAAGACCTGTTCTTGGTATAGGTATGTTAGAAAATGTAGAAATAGGTATAGGAAAAGGAACATTATTAACTTTGATAGCAAAAAATATTAAAAAAATAGAAGTCCATATACCAAAATCACACAAAAAAGACTTTGAAAAATTTATAAAACAGTAATTTTATGATAGAATCATAAATTATTACGAATAAAAGGCTATTCTAAGGACAAAACATGAAAAAATTTATAATTTTGACTATAGCACTCATAAATATAAACACCTATTCTGCAAATGCCATTGAACTTGGCTCTATAGCAGCAGATGTAGCAAAATCAGTAGCTACAGATACGATAAACCAGCAAAAAGACCAAATGATGGATATGTATGACCAAAAAGTCGAAGAACTAGGTAATGAAGCAAAAGAAGACTTAAGAGCAACATTAAACGGTGAAGAACCCGAAAATAGTGGTGATACATCACAAAACACGACAATAAAAAGAACATATAAACAATATAGAAAAGCTGGAGAAATATCATCAAACGATATACCCAAAGTTTTTGGTGATCGTTACTATAAACTTTCAGAAAAGAATGATTTCTCCAGCTATAAAAAAACAAAACAATTTAAATATTCATTCAAAGATAAAGAACTACCAAAGAAAATATGGGAATAGTTATAAATCTTATAATTTTTTCCATTTAACTCCATCAGGAGTATCTTCTATACTTATTCCCATAGCAGATAATTGATTTCTTATATCATCAGCCCTTACATAGTCTTTAGCTTTTTTTGCTATTGTTCTTTGCTCTATTAATTTTTCTATAAGATTTACATCAACATCATCAGCTTGCCCATAACCAAGCCATTTTGCTGGATTTTCTTGCAAAATCCCTAATATTTTTCCAGCAGAAAGTAATTTTGACTTATATTCAACATCATTCTTTCTTTCTATTGAATTAAAAACAGCCATTGCTTTTGGAGTGTTAATATCATCACATAATGCCTCTAACACTTCATCAGCCTTTATATTTTCATCTATTTCAATATCACTCATTGAATATAACACCTGATAGAACCTATCTAAGACCTTCTTATTTTGTATCAAAATATCATCAGACCAATCCAGAGGCTGACGATAATGGGCAGATAGCAATGTAAGCCTAATGACTTCCCCCTTATATTCTTCAAGTGCTTGATGCGCAGTAGTAAAATTGCCCAAAGATTTCGACATTTTCTCACCATTAACCGTTAAAAAACCATTATGCACCCAATATCTTGCAAAAGCAGATAAATCATCTTCCTTTCCATGAGCACAACAGCTTTGTGCAATCTCATTTTCATGATGAGGAAATTTCAAATCAGCCCCACCACCATGAATATCAAACGGCAATCCTAAATATTTTTCTGCCATTGCTGAACATTCTATATGCCAACCAGGACGCCCTCTTCCCCAAGGTGAGTTCCAACCAGGCTGACCATCATCACTTGGCTTCCACAAAACGAAATCAGCAGGGTCTTTTTTATAAGGAGCAATCTCAACCCTTGCTCCTGCAATTTGTTCATCTCTACTTCTTCCCGATAATTTCCCATAATTATCAAAATTAGTAACATTAAATAAAACATGACCATCATTAACATATGCATAATCACGTTCTATCAATATTTTAATCAATTCAATCATTTCAGGAATTGTCTGGGTTGCTTTGGATTGAATATCAGGCTTTCTAACTCCCAAAGCGGCCATGTCTTCATTATAAATACGAGCAAATTTTTCAGTTATCTCCTCAATATCTTTTCCACTTTTTTCTGATGCAGCAATAATTTTATCATCTATATCTGTAAGGTTAGAAACATATGTAACTTTTGGATAAATCTCTCTTAATATTCTTACCAGAACATCAAAAATCACAGCCATTCTGGCATTACCAATATGAGCATAATCATAAACAGTCGGACCACATGCATAAATTCTTACATGACTTTCATCAAGAGGGATAAACTCTTCTTTCTTTCTTGTTAAAGAGTTATGTAAACTTAATTTGTATTTATCTTCATACATATCCAAAAAAACCTTAATTTTTAACTTCTAAAATACTATAAATCACACTATGCTTAATAAGGCAAGATAACCCACAGACAAATAAGGCTGATATGAGCACACAAACATACCAAACATTATTAAAAAACGGCACTGCTGTCCTACCATCTGGAATCCATAAAACTGACATAGCCATTAACGATGGAAAAATCGAGGCAATAGGCAATTTACCAGAAAATTGTGCTCACCGAGTAATTGATTGCGAAAACCTGCATATATTACCAGGAGTTATAGATACACAAGCACATTTTAGAGAACCAGGAGGAGAACATAAAGAAACTTTGGAAGCAGGAACAAGAGCAGCAATAGCAGGAGGTGTTACAACAATATTTGAAATGCCAAATACTAATCCTCTTACAACCACACCAGAAGCAGTCGCCGATAAAATGGAAAGGGCAAAAAAAAGCGCATGGTGTAACTATGCTTTTTATCTCGGCGGAACAGCAGAGAATGCACAAAATCTACCTCAATGGGAAAATCTTCCAGGTATATGCGGAATAAAAATATTTATGGGTTCAAGTACAGGTAACCTACTATCAGATAAAGACGAAGACATCGAAGCAATATTATCAAATGGTAAAAGAATTGTTGCGGTTCATGCCGAAGATGAAGAAATAATGAATCACAACAAAGAAACAATTCTAGGTAAAAGTAATGATGTATCAATGCACTGTAAATGGAGAAGTGTCGAATCATGCTTATCAGCAACAAAGCGTGTTTTAAAAATAGCAAGGAAAACAGGGCGTAAAGTACATATATTACATATAACCACAGATATAGAACTAGAAATACTTAAGAAAAACAAAGACATAGCATCGGTAGAAGTTCTACCCAATCATTTAACACTTCATGCCCCTGATTGTTACAAAGAGCTAGGCACATATGCTCAACAAAACCCCCCTATCAGGGAACTAAAACATCAAAATGCTCTGTGGAAAGCAATCTCTGATGGCACTATTGATATAATAGGTTCCGACCATGCACCTCATACAATAGAAGAAAAATCAAAACAATACCCACAAAGCCCCTCAGGAACTCCAGGTGTACAAACACTTGTTCCAATAATGCTAAATCATGTAAACGAAGGGCGCCTAACATTGCAAAGATTTGTTGATTTAGTTTGCTACGGCCCTCACAGAATACATCAAATAGCTACAAAAGGCAGGATTGCAGTTGGATTTGATGCCGACTTTACAATAGTTGATATGAAAGCTGAACGAGAAATATCAAATGAATCACAACAATCAAAATCAGGCTGGACACCCTTTAACGGAAAAAAAGTAAAAGGATGGCCAATAATGACAATTATAATGGGGAAAACAGTAATGAGCGATGATGAAATAATAGGAGAACCTTCAGGTACTCCCGTAAAATTTAGAGATAATTTATCTAAAAATTGTTATAAATAAATATATTATTAACCTATAATATTATAAAATATAATTTGGGAAGGGCTGCGTTAGAGAATGATAAATAAGATAGACATGATGGTATATCATTTATGAGAACTACAACTAAAAAATTAGAAACAAACTGGTCTGGTAAAATGTCCAATAACAAAAAAATTAGAAAAACAGGAATATTCAACCTTTCCTCATCTCATACTCATATATGGAAAAGTAATCTCAGCTGGAGCATAACATTAATTGTTTTTCTTACAATTATGTTTGTTCATGCCTCCATACTAGCACTTTCAGTAAAGAACGAAGAACTTAAACTTTTAGGAGAACTCAGAGAAAAAGCACTAAGCTCAATCACTCCTATGATTGATTTTCGTATTCAAGGAGAGCTTACCTCCCCAATTAAACAATATTATCTAAACCGTATTGTCAGCACTACAATAATTCAAGGAATGGTCATATATAATAGTGATAGAGAAATAATAGAAGCTGTAGGTCAACCATTGGCTATGACACTTGGTCGTAAAGATTCCTTAAATAAAACATATAGAAGCTATAATGGAGAATCATATGAAGTAATTTTTGCCCCTAATGAACTTGGTACAAATTTTATTATTTTGGCAAAACTTGACTCCATTTCTGTTAAAGAGGAACTAAAACGGCAAGTATGGAAATCTATAACAATAATGCTGCTTTTATCAGGATTTGTAACAACAGTTTTGATGATTGCACTTGGTAAATGGCTTCTTGAACCTATAATGTTTCTAAAACAAGATTTAGAAGAGGCATATAAAAATCCAGAAAATCCCGATATATCTACTTCACCATATGATGAGAAAAATGAAATAGGTTCTGCAATAAAAATCGCCCAAGAATTGATAAAAGAAAATGCTAATAACCTCAAAAAAATAAAAAGTACTGCCCAAGATAAAATACATAAATTGGCATATTATGATTCTCTTACCAATCTTCCAAATAGAGTTTTATTTATACAAAAACTCTATGAACAATCAAAATTAGTAGCCGATGGAAAACAAAAATCATTTGCCGTCGTTGCTTTAGATATAGACCATTTCAAAGATATAAATGATTCTATGGGGCATAATATCGGTGATGCTATATTAAGAGCAATAGGAAAAAGGCTAAGACTTGCCTTACCAGAAAGCGCCACCATAGCACGAATAGGAGAAGATGAATTTGCCATAACCATGCCTTTAGGTGGTTCAGTACAAAAAGCAGTAGAAGTTGGTGAGAAAATTCAATCAGTAATAAAATCAGAACCATTCAAAGTATTTAATGAAAATTTCCAAATCAGAGCCTCCATAGGTGTATCAACTTTCCCAACTGACAGCAAAGACCCCGACCAAGTCCTAAAAAATGCTGATATAGCATTAAACAGAGCAAAAGAAGATGGTAGAGATACAATAAGAGAATATCTAAAAGATTTTGATGAAGTAGTACAACAAAGATTTCAAATGCTACGCGACCTTCGCAACGCTATGGAAAATGAAGAATTACAACTTCATTATCAACCACAATTTGATATGAAAACCGGAAAAATAATAGGAGCGGAAGCACTCCTTCGTTGGTGGAAAAAAGATAACAGCAAAGAAGGTGGAAAATTTATATCACCAGGTGTTTTTGTTCCCATAGCTGAACAATCAGGATTAATTGTTCCAATAGGAAACTGGGTAACAAACAAAGCCTGCAAAACAGCCATAAAATGGCAAAATGAAGGACATAATATAAGAATAGCCATAAATGTTGCAGCAGCCCAATTCCAACAAAGCGATATTGTATCAAATATGCAACAAGTAATAGATGAAACTGGAATTAACCCGCATCTAGTTGAATTAGAAGTAACAGAAAGTGTATTCATGGACGATATTAAACATACTGTACATGTTTTAGATGTTCTTCACAGTATGGGAGTTGAACTTGCTATCGATGATTTTGGTACTGGATATTCTTCTCTATCATACTTACGCCAATTCCCAATCGACAGATTAAAAATTGACCAATCATTTATCAGAAATGCTCTTGAAAATCCTGATGACGCGGCTATAACCAGAACCATAATCAAACTAGGACACTCACTGAATTTAAAAGTAATTGCAGAAGGGGTCGAAACCAAAGAACACGAAAAATTCTTAATTGAACAAGAATGTGACGAAGTTCAAGGATTCAAATATTCAAGACCATTACCAGAAGATAAATTCCTTGAATTTATAAATAATTATAATGGAAATCTTGATAGCTTATCATAATAGATTATAGTATTATCACTTCATTACAATCCATAACAAAATGAGAAATAAAAATGGAAACTTCTCCTTTTCCTTTTTCTAAATATCCTTCTTCAACAAAATCTTCTCCTATGAAAGGAACAGCCATAATTCCAGGAGATAAATCAATCTCACATCGTTCTGTAATGTTCGGGTCATTATCCTGCGGTAAAACAATAATAACAGGACTTTTAGAAGGTGAAGACGTAATGAACACAGCTCAAGCAATGAAAGAAATGGGTGCAAAAATTGAAAAAAAAGAAAATGGGATATGGGAAATTGAAGGAGTAGGAATAGGAAACCTCAAACAACCAGAAAATACTCTTGAAATGGGAAATTCAGGAACATCAGTAAGGCTTCTTATGGGAATTTGTGCATCACAACCTATTAAAACAAGATTCTCTGGAGATGCCTCTTTAACCAAAAGACCCATGGAAAGAGTAACCATAGCTTTAGAAAAAATGGGCGCAAAATTCATATACGAAAAGGAACAAGGAAAACTTCCACTTTCAATGGAAGGAGCACAACAAATAACCCCAATAAAATATAAATTACCAATCGCCTCTGCACAGGTAAAATCAGCCATAATACTTGCTGGCATAAACTCGCCTAAAATAACAACTGTTATAGAACCCCATCCAACCCGTGATTATACTGAAAATATGCTTAAATCATTCGGTGCGGATATAACATCAAAATTAAATGACGACGGAAGCAAAACTATCACAATAAAAGGTGGAAAACAGCTTACAGGATGTAATATAAATGTTCCATCTGACCCAAGCTCTGCTGCTTTTCCTACTGTTGCCGCACTTATAAACAAGGATTCTGAAATAATACTACCAAATATTGGTATTAATCCTTTAAGATTCGGTCTTTACGAAACACTTATTGAAATGGGAGCTGATATAACATTAGTAAATCAAAAAGAAGAAAGCGGAGAAAAAGTAGCAGACCTTATTATAAAAGGCTCAAATAAATTAAAAGCTATCAATGTTCCAAAATCACGAGTACCAAGCATGATTGATGAATTTCCTATCTTTGCCGTTGCTGCTTCATGCGCTGTGGGAACTACTCATATGGAAGGACTAGCAGAGCTAAGAGTAAAAGAAAGTGATAGACTTGCCATGATGGCAAAAGGTCTAAAATCATGCGGAGTAAATCTAGAAGAAGGCAAAGACACATTAACAATTCATGGAACAGGAACACCCCCAAAAGGAGGAACACTAATAGAAACAGCTCTAGACCACAGAATAGCCATGTCTTTCCTTATATTAGGTACTGTAACAGATGAAACAATTTTTATAGATGATTCTTCCCCTATCAAAACTAGTTTCCCTGATTTTATTAACCTGATGAACAATTTGGGAGCAAATATAAATGGATAAAAAAATTATAATAGCAATAGATGGGCCCTCAGCAAGTGGTAAAGGAACATTAG
>JALTZE010000331.1 GCA_027051315.1 Micavibrio sp. | reverse complement strand
TACGAACCATGATAGAAAATATTATTAATTATTAAACTAGCCATAAATTACTGATTCATAGATTGGAAAAACTCATCATTATTCTTACTTGATTTCATCTTATCAGTAAGGAATTCAATCGCATCAACAGTACCCATCGGGTTAAGAATACGGCGCAACACCCACATTTTAGAAAGATTATCTTTACCAACCAGCAATTCTTCCTTACGAGTACCAGATTTTTGTATATCAATAGCAGGATAAACTCTCTTATCTGATATTTTTCTATCAAGAACAATCTCGGCATTACCAGTACCTTTAAATTCTTCGAAGATAACCTCATCCATACGGCTACCCGTATCAACCAAAGCCGTAGCAATAATAGTCAAAGAACCACCTTGTTCAATATTACGTGCAGCACCAAAAAAACGCTTTGGTCTTTGCAAGGCATTTGCATCAACACCACCTGTAAGAACTTTACCAGAAGAAGGAACAACAGTATTATATGCTCTTGCCAGACGTGTAATAGAGTCAAGAAGAACAATAACATCACGCTTATGCTCAACAAGACGCTTGGCCTTTTCCATCACCATTTCTGCTACTTGTACGTGCCTTGCCGCTGGTTCATCAAATGTTGATGAGATAACTTCCCCCTTCACTGAACGAGCCATATCAGTAACCTCTTCTGGTCTTTCATCAATAAGAAGCACTATCAAATAAGCATCAGGATGATTCTCGGCAATAGAATGAGCGATATCCTGCAACATTACAGTTTTACCAGTTCTAGGAGGAGCGACAATAAGAGCTCTTTGACCAAAACCAATAGGAGCAACCAATTCAATTATTCTTTGTGTATTTGATTTTTTTGTTGGGTCATCAATCTCTAAATTGATTTTTCTATCAGGATATAAAGGCGTTAAATTATCAAAATTAATTCTATGTCTAAGTTTTTCTGGAGTTTCTCCGTTAATTAATCCGACCTTAAGAAGAGCAAAATAACGTTCGGAATCTTTAGGAGCACGAATTTCACCATCAACTATATCACCAGTTCTAAGACCAAAACGTCTTACTTGCGAAGGAGAAACATAAATATCATCAGGACCAGGAAGGTAATTTTCTTCAGGAGACCTTAAAAAGCCAAATCCATCTTGTAAAACTTCTAAAACTCCAACACCTGATATAGGTACACCCTGCTGGGCAAGTCTTTTCAATATAGCAAACATCATATCTTGTTTGCGCATTGAACCGCAATTTTCTATCTCTAGCTCTTCCGCAAAAGCCAATAATTCGGCGGGTGAACGGGTTTTAAGTTCCTGTAAATTCATATTTAGACTCTTGGATTGTTATAAAAATGGGGTTTATTATTTTATCGATAAATTCTATAATCCTACAAATTTTATATTTTGGAATATTACCTATTATTTCCACAAAAAATGTTCTAAATCCTTAAAACAGCGCGCAGATAAAACTGCAAAATAAAATCATAAAACTGTGGAAAATCTTAAAGACTTGTTTTTTATATACATTTGGCAATCATAAGTCAATAGCTAAAACTAATTTTATTAATTATGAAATTCAAAATGGTCTAACTA
>JALTZE010000330.1 GCA_027051315.1 Micavibrio sp. | reverse complement strand
GGCAAGGGAGTAGTCGATTTCCAATCTTTTATGGTAAAAAAATTAAAAAATGACAAAGAAGAAATAATATCTACTGCCAAAGATATAGTTGAAACAAGTCGTGCAAATATGCAAAATCAAGCACGTATCCAAGAAGCAGTGCTAAGAATTATAGAAACAGAAAATTTCGACGATTTTACACAAACCATTACAATGGATTTAACTTCAATTCTTCATGTTGATATAACTTCACTTGTTATTGAAACAAACAGCCACAAAATACCCCATATAAATAATTCTGGTGTAAAATTAGTTCCAAATGGAACAATAAATAGATGGTTAGGAAAATCCCATCATCTCTTAGAAGAAAATATAAAAGGTATAGAAGAAATTTACGGCGGGGGAGCAACTTTGGTCGCTTCTCAGGCATTATTCAGGATAGATACAAATGATAATAATCCACCATCACTTTTAGCTTTTGGCAGCAGAAACCCTCACTGTTTCAAACAGGGAATGGCAACAGACCAGATAAATTTCCTAACCAGAGTAATTGAAAAAACACTAAGCCGCATCATCAATGAATAATGAATAATGAACAAAAAACCCTTACTAAATGCGAAGCCGACCTTTCCAACTTAATGGAAAAATGGTTCAACTTTCTTCGATATGAAAAACGCCTCTCAAAACATACAGTAAGAGCCTATACAACAGATATAAATAATTTTATATCATTTATGAGCGAACATTTTGGAAAGGCTCCCTCAATTAATGATATAGCTTCTATAAAAATAATTGATTTTCGTTCATGGCTAGCAAGAAAAGCTGTAAACGGAACTGCAAATTCATCAAGGGCAAGGTCATTATCAGGAGTAAAAAACTTCCTGAACTGGATGGATAAAAATGGCTATGCTCATAATGCCGCAATAGGAACATTAAGAACCCCAAAAATCCAAAAAAAACTTCCCCGCCCGCTTTATTTCAAACAAATCGAAGATTTAATATCAGAAACAATAAATCTAACTGAAAAAAACTGGGTCGGAGCAAGGGACGCTGCTATATTCACCCTTTTATATGGCTGTGGTTTACGTATAAATGAAGCCCTTTCATTAAATATAAAAGATTTACCAAAAAATGATGTAATAAGGATAAAAGGTAAAGGAGGTAAAGAAAGAGAAGTACCAGTAATAAAAATAGTTAAAACAGCAATAAATAAATATAGAGAAATATGCCCATATCCAGAAACTTCAAACCGACCACTTTTTTTAGGAGAAAAAGGGAAACGCCTTAACCAAGGAATAGCCCAAAAATCTATGCGTTCTCTAAGAAAACAGCTAAACCTACCTGAAACAGCAACTCCACATGCTTTAAGACATTCTTTTGCTTCTCACCTTCTACAAGAAGGAATGAATCTACGGGAAATTCAGGAACTACTCGGACACGCATCTTTAAGCACAACCCAAAGATACACCGATATAAATGTAGAACAAATGATGAAAATATACAAAAATGCCCACCCAAGAGCCTATAGCTAATCTAAAGACTATACGATATTAAAATCACCTAGAAAGAAGAACATAGTAGAAATAATATTGATTAGAAGCATTAACCGCACAACCCGCCCTTATCCCTTCTAACTCTGCTGCATTATCACCTATCACTGCACTATCTGAAAAAGTTACACCTCCATCACCATATCGCGTCGATGATGAAGATAAAATCCCTCCTACCTCATCACTAGGAGGAGGTTCACTACTCAACCCTAAACTACTATTAATTTTGTTGCATATATCTACCTGTAGATATGGAAGATACATGATAAGCTCTGTACTCAAATCTCCATTATCATCACTACCAACACCTTTTACAGCAATACGCCCCGTAAATACAAATTCCCCATAATTGGATAATGAAGAATATTGGTCATCTAGCCATTTTTTATCTGCAAATCTAAAATTCACTGCCCCACCAGCAAGCGAAAACAAATTATTTTCTTCACTAGAACAAGCGGCAATATCATATGAATTATAAGAAAGTTGAACACTATGAAAGCAATATTCATCTTCTGATACTCCACCTGCTTTCATAAGCTGAACAGCATTCTTTACTATCCTCGCATATTCAACAATATCAGTTGCTTTTAATTTTGCCTGTTCACTAGATATGCTATTAACATCTGCATTTTTATTTATCTCACTTAATACAAAAGATAATCCAGCAAATAAAACAATACCAATAAGAACATAAAGTAATGCATTTCCCCTTTGGTTACTCATAATCAACAACCTATCTATATATGCAACGCTCTATTATCCACAGCAAGAGCAGCCTCTTTCACTATTTCATTTAAAGTAGGGTGAGCATGGCAAGTACGCGCTATATCCTCAGAAGATAGCTCCGCCTCTATAGCCAGAACAGCCTCAGCAATCATTGTTCCAGCTTCCGCCCCTATAATATGAACTCCTAAAACTCTATCAGTTTTTTCATGTGCAATAATTTTAACAAATCCTCCCGTTTCATTCATCGCCCTAGCCCTACCATTAGCCATATAAGGGAATTTTCCAACTTTATATTTTATTCCAGCCTCTTTTAACTGTTCTTCAGTTTTTCCAACACTTGCGATTTCAGGGTGAGTATAAACAATGCCAGGAATTGCGTCATAATTAATATGCCCCGATTGCCCCGCCAATATTTCAGCAAGAACAACACCTTCATCTTCTGCTTTATGAGCAAGCATAGCCCCTTCGATAACATCACCTATAGCATATACCCCATCTACACTGGTTTTAAATTTACCATCTGTTTTTATCCTGCCCCTTTCATCTAATTCCACCCCGACCTTATCAAGCCCAAGTTTTTCTGTATAAGGCTTACGTCCTATGGCAACCAAAACCACATCAGACTTAATTTTTTCAATCTTACCACCAGCGGCAGGCTCAATAGATAATTCCACACCAGCCCTTGATTTACTTGCAGATACAACTTTACTACCCAACTTAAATTTCATTCCTTGCTTGCTAAGTACTTTTTGCGCTTCCTTAACAACATCATTATCCATACCAGGTAAAATTCTATCCAGATATTCAATAATCGTAACTTCTGCCCCAAGCCTCATCCACACTTGACCAAGCTCAAGCCCAATAACACCACCACCAATAACTGTAAGTTTTTTGGGTACTTTTGATAATTCCAAAGCTCCAGTAGATGAAACAATTTGTTTTTCATCAATTTCAATATTCGGTAATGAAACAACATCAGAACCCGAAGCAATAACAATATGTTTTGCTTTATATTTTACTTTATCAACAGTAACTTCCCCTTTGGCAGAGATGCTCCCCCAACCTTTCAACCAATCAATTTTGTTCTTTCTAAATAAAAATTCTATTCCCTTAGTATTATCGGCTACCACATTGTTTTTATGTGCCATCATAGCTTTTAAATCCAAATCAATTTTACCAATTTTAACTCCCATTTTTTCAACATCTTTTCCGACTTCTTCATATTTATGCGAAGCACTTAACAAAGCCTTAGAAGGAATACAACCAACATTTAAACATGTTCCGCCAAGAGTTGACCTTTTTTCTACACAAGCAACCTTAAGTCCCAACTGCGCACAGCGAATAGCACAAACATAACCACCAGGACCACCACCAATTATAATTACATCATAGGATTTTTCAGACATGAGCATATTCCATTCGTTAGAGGAAACAAGAACAAACACTATAGCAAAAAAAATGATAATTTAATACGCCTATAGCTGAAAAAAATTTAAGGAAGCAATTTTATAGATTTTAAAGCTTTACCTTGCATCAAACTTCTTTGATATGCTTCACCCTCAGCAACTATTTGCTGAGCAATTTCAACAGGAATATCCGAAAATTCAGTATCAAGCAATGTTCTATAATTAACCCCAAAAGGCTCTTGCCCTGCTTCCCTTCTTGCTCTTATCGTTTGAATTAAAGTTCCTGTAAAATCATCATGTACATGTGCATTAACTTCACCTGACATTTTATCTAATATTTTTTCTTTATATAGTTTGTAATATTCTCCAACCATATTTAGCGGGCTTTTTGAATAATATTCAGGGTCAGCAACACGAAAAACCATAGCCAAATCACGCTCTTCCATAGTTCCATTACCACCATATATAGCAATTTCAGAATTACCACCTACCCTAGAATAATCATCTGTTCCTATTACATTTTTAACAAAATATTTAGTCATTCCCAAAGCATTCTCACGGGCACGAATTGTCCCATATCTAACAGAATAGATATTATAATTTTCATTTCCGTTTTTTCGACTAAATGTTCCTTCAGCAAGATGAGTGCCCTCACACTGAATTAACCTCAATTGAATATATTTTTCTATTTCTTCTTCTGAATAAATTCCCTTTTCACGAATATAATCAACAGCATCAAGAAATGAATCATTCACTATTTTCATACCGCCTTCTGCCCCACCACCAGTCTGGACAGTAAATTTCAATAATGCAAGACATCTAGCAAGTGGAACAGCAATATTCTTCAATTTATCAGCTTCACTTGCCGCTGATGTATATATAGTTGCAGAATAATTTTCAAAATTTGCTTGTCTATCCGATAAGACTACAGCTGGCTGGCTAACAATAACATCTTTATTATAGCTTCGTGCAATATCTAAAAGCTTGGTCTTTATTTTATCTAGATTTCTTTCCTTTTCCCTAATATATTGAGGTAAAGCACCGCTCATACCTTCATCAATAGCCATAGCAAGCTCAGATTCTATAAGAAAGCTCACCATATTCATATTTCCATTATCATCTTCTAAAATAATAATTCTTTTATCAGCAATTAAAGGGTCAGCAATTTCATGCCCTACATATTGCATACGATGAAGTGCAATCTCCACAGAAACCTCAAGATTATTTTTTTGCCCCTGCATCATATAATCAGGAACTTTGATAAAACAATCACATTTTTCTAGATATTTTTCAAAAGCTCCGGAAACAATATCATCACCATTTTTAAATGATTCAACTAAACCGAATTCTTCATCATAAGGGGTTATAGCCTCCCAACCTTCTGGAAGATATTCTTTTATCATTGTTGCCGCATCTTTATCACTAACCCCCACAAAAAACTTTTTACCTTGCATATTTATTTGATATTTAGGGTCATAGCTTAATTTCCATGAATGTTTATAACCACTGGTTAACTGCATTACAGCCCTGATTGCCCTTGCCATAGGGCTGCCCATTGTAATATATCCTTCATCTTCTATATGACGTGCCCCATTCGATGAATTTATAGGACCCTGAAAAAATTCTGAAGTTATATAACCTAAATCAGGACCTTTCGGTTCTAGAAATAATTTATTGGTTCTTATACTATGGGTAATTACTTTTTTGTAATCAACATAATCATCTTGAACTATTGGAAACATAATATATGTCTGTATATCATCAACAATAAGATTCAAATCTTCTATATTATCAAAACCATATTTTTTTCCATATTTATCAACAATTTCCTCAGCTGCGTCCTTTACCAAAGAATAAAATTCTTTAACCCCCCCTATTTTCTTTATTACATTAGCAAGTTCTACACCAGGACAAATTTTAGTAACATTCAAAACACCATCTTCTCTTAATTTTCTAAAAGCTTCTGTTTCAGAAAATAATTTCAAAGAAAGCTCATAATTTCTTTTTCCTTTTTTATTAGTGATATATATTTCCATTGACCTATCATCAACAGCCCCCATATCCTTATCGCTAAAACCCTTATATTCCATATATTTTGATATAGATTCATGAAAATCATCATAAACGCCCTCTTCTTTCAATGCATTTATAATTCCCACTCTGCCATCATGTGGAAATTTATTTTCTTGAAGGTCATCTATTATTTTTTGATATAACTCTGTTTTTGCAAATAGCTCCTTCCTATTATATTTCATCCATTTCATAGTTTCGAAAAACAAGCTACAAAAAGCAAAATCTATTTTTTCCTTATTATTTCCAATCGCTGTCATCTGCAACTCAGGAGCTTGAAAAGAGTTAGCTATTTTCTGGCTCCATCTATATATATGCCCGACAAAACCATGTAAAAATAATGCACCTTTTGCTTCATAAGGTTTTTTAAAATTACCTGTATTCATAAATATTCTGGTAGTAGGCTCTAAAACAACTTCATCTTTAGGATAGTTTGGAGATTTACTAACAACATCACCACCCAATTTTTCTATTAAATAAGGAGCAACCTCAGATTTTTTATTAACAATTTTAATATCATCATCAAAAAAATCTTTAAATTCATCAATTATATGAGAAAATCTACGCCCTTCTTGAGGCTTGTTATGTTTTATAGAACCATTAACTATAACAACTTGTTTTCCTTCTGGCCATTTCCCCTGCTGTTTTAGCTCTATTATCTCAAAAAATTGTTCAACAGCTTTTGGCGAAGCTACATTTAAAATAAAGGCCGCTGCTTCAGTATAATCAAGCCTATCATAACGCCCTAAATCCAAATAATTTTTAACACCATTTTTACGAAGTACACTACGCAAATCTCTAATTTGCCTATAAGCAGAATGAGCAAATGAATATTCACTCACTACCCCTTTTTTCTCTATAACTTCCTGATTATCAGTATAAAGCGTAAAATATGATGTCGCTGGCTCTGGTAAATAATGCCCCTCACGAGAAATTTCAAAAAATTTAAATTCCCAAGAAGACTTATGGTCAACGATAGGCTGCTCGCCCCTCATTGCTTGTTTCCAGACTTTAAGCTTTTCGCTTAAAATATTATGCATCCTGTTCAACCCATTTTTTTTATTATGGGTAACTTATAAATAATAAATTATGCAAAATCAAGCAAAATTAGATATAGCTAATTTAATTATATTCCTGTCCCCAATCCTCGGTCCATAACTTTGGATTTTCTTCCCTGAATTTTTTAACCAAAGCAATACAATCAGGGTCGTCCATTATAACAACCTCAATCCCCTTTGACTTTAACAACTCTTCATTTCCATATGAATTAACCGTATCACCAACAACAACTCTTGGAATGTTAAATTGAATCATTGTTCCAGTACACATCATACAAGGACTTAACGTTGTGTACATTGTTGTACCAGCATAAGATTCCCTTGCTCCTGCCGCGCGCATAGCAGCCATCTCACCATGAATAATCGGGTTATTTTCCTGAACTCTCATATTATGTCCTATTCCTAAGACCTCACCATTTCTATCCACCAAACACCCACCAATAGGGCAGCCTCCCTCATTATAACTTTTTAATGCTTGTTCATATGCCATTTTCATATATTTTTTATCATCTAACATGACTTTTTATTCCTTATAGATTACTATTTCACATTAAACTAATTTAGAATATATATAGATGAAACACAATCCATTCAAACAAATGCAAAAAGCGGTTGATGAAGTTATTAAAAGCCCGCATCCCACCAATAAAGTAGCATCTTCTATCTTTGGTCTTGACCAAGATAAAAAAACTTTCAGTGTTACAGCAACTAATTACTGGCCACAAATTATAATCGATAAAATTGGCACTAACACTAAAATTGGCAATTCTTCGGGTACAATTCACGCCGAAACTGCTACAATATTCAAATCACCATATACAAATGCCTCATCAATAGCCATAACCGACCCATTTTGTCCAAATTGTGCAAAAAATATTGCAGAAGCAGGCATAAAAACTATCTATATTGACCACAAAGGATTTAAAAAAGATTTTTGGGAAAGAAGAGAGCATGTTTTTATAAATATGTCGATGCATATAGTAGAACGTGCAGGAATTTCCGTATATGAATTATGGCGTAAAGAAGAAAAAATAATTCCCATATTTGAAACTCCTGATGATTATATTCCAGATAATGAAAATCCAGTTGAGGTAAATAAACTTGATATTGCTTCAAAAGAAAATTTTATAAAAATAATAAATATTAAATCAAAATTACATACTGGTAGAAAACATGCCATTGTTCTAGCAAAAGATAGAAACAATAATATTTTTGCTCTAACCGCCCGTTCCCACCCAACAGTTGGCTATATTTACACAGATATAAAA
>JALTZE010000329.1 GCA_027051315.1 Micavibrio sp. | reverse complement strand
CCATATTCTCTGAATCTGAAAAGTTGAATGAGCAGCCATATGTCTTTATATAAACCTTTTTCATCGTTATTGGAAATCAGCATTGTTTTAAAAAAATTAGTGAATGACATTTATTTTATGAAAATATGTAGAGCACAAAATCAATCATAAAAGCAAGAAAAATCTTAAATTTCTATATTTTCCCTTTGTTGCATGAAATTCCAGAAGATATAATTTGCTCAAGGCTACTTCCAAAACTAAAGCTAACTGATTTACCATTACCAATAATGCTAGCCATATCAGTCCAGCAAGAAACTTCTTCTGCTCCACCCGCGGCAGGTTCTATATTAGCAATAGATTCCGTGTCATTATAATCTTCTTCATCTCCCCCAGCTTGTGGAGAAAGATTGTTAAGATTATCAGGACTAATATTTCCTTGATTACCAAGACTTATTGATGGTAGTCCAGTTATGGTAAGTGAGGAGCTACCAGCTCTGAAAGGAGCTACTCCAATATCACTTGGAAAAATATCTTCTTCATCAACAAGGTCAATATTAACCTCTCCAAAATTAAATAATCCTAATGTATTTTCATCATTATAGTGATGAATATTAGCTTCAAGAGCATCATACTGTACCTGTGTCAATCCATTTACAGAAGGAATAATCCCATCATAACTTGCATTTGTTCCATCAATTATAGTTGGTGTTCCTGGGTTAAATAATGCACCATTACCAAGTTTGATATAATATTCACTTTGTCCATCAAATAATGTTGAGCCAATTGTGTTATTAACAAGAGAAAGACCAGAAAATTCTGGCGATAATATTTCTACAGGTTCAAATAAAAATCCCACTGCTCCATTCGTAACTATGTTATTTAATCCTGTTAAATCAATAGCACCACTTTCAAATTTCATACCTGTTTCATTATCTGTAAGAATATTATCATCAATTAAAATATTACCATTTGAAAAACCAGATAAATATATTCCATTATTTTCAGATGATGTAATAAAGTTACCTGTTACTGATGAGTTAGTTGTTCCAGCTACTTTTATACCGCTATCACCAGAATTAAATATATCATTATCCTGAACAATTACATCGCTTATAATTCTGTGATGACCGTTTATACTAATAGCTGTCATAGAATTATATACAGTGTTATTAAAAACATCTACATTATCGCTATCTGCAATTTCAATGCCTTCCGTTCCAGCGCCATTTACATTATTATTTTCAACTAAAGAATTGCTGGTTTGACGTATTTCTATACCATCACTATCCGTATCTCTTACAATATTTCCTGTAACAAGGGCATTATCAGATTTATATACCATAATAGCTTCGCTATCTGTATCAGATACAAAATTATTACTTATTCCGATATCATTTGACCGATAAACATAGATACCAACACCTTTACCAACAGGCTCAGGAGCACCAGCATAATTTGGAGAAGTTATATAGTTATTTGAAATAGTAATTCTATCTACTTGGTTAGCATAAATAGATGTTTCACCACCAATAATATTAAACCCTGAGAAAGTAATATTATTACCATTAATATAAACGCCATTATCACTATAAGAAGCATATATATTTGCGCCTAGCGC
>JALTZE010000328.1 GCA_027051315.1 Micavibrio sp. | reverse complement strand
GATTACAGCAAATCCTTCCTACTTTCAACTTAGGAAATTTATGCCCGATTTTGCCTTGTATCGTGACAAAGAGAATAGGGAGTATGAAAGAGGTGCGGAGGAGTTTGTACAGATGTGTCAACCTTTGAAAAACCTACGAGTTTTTTTGCATCAAGACTATGAACTTGCGCTTAAATTAGGGGCAGATGGTGTTCATTTGACATCACAACAGTTTGATCTCATCTCAAAAGCAAAAGAAAAGGGGTTAGAAGTCATTATTAGTACACATACATATAATGAAGTACATGTAGCAGAGGCAATGGGGGCTGATTATGTGACATACAGCCCGATATTTGCTTCACCTGGCAAGGGTAAACCCAAAGGTGTAGAGGATTTGCAAAGTATTGTCGATATGTCTGATGTAAAAATATTCGCCCTTGGCGGCATAGTGAGTGAAGAGGAAGTACAACAAATAGGAAAAACAGGGGCTTATGGTTTTGCTTCTATTCGTTACTTTTTATAATAATTTTTTATAACAGTTTGCCAGCTAAATAGCCGCTGGCAAAACTCCATTGAAGATTGTATCCTCCACATGGGCCGTCAAGGTTCATCACTTCTCCGCAAAAATAGAGACCGTTTATGATTTTACTCTGCATGGTCTTTGGATTTATCTCTTTAAGCGAAATACCTCCTCTGGTAATCATAGCCAGTCTAAAACCGTCATGTCCGTTGACCGTTAAAGGTGTCCAGACGAGAAGAGAAATGAGCTTATCACGTTTTTTTCCTTCAAGTTTTTTGTACTTCTCATCAGGGTCGATCTGGGCAAGATGGCACAATTCACGTGAAAGTGCTTGAGGCAGGAGTGTACTTAGGAGTTCAAGCACGGTTGTGAACTCTCCTTTGGCACTCTCTTTTTTTAGATGTGCTCGTATTTGTTCTTCGTTTTTACCTTTTGTGAGATTTAGAAGCAGTGGAACTTCACCGTATTTTTTTAAAAGGGGTGTGACCTCTCTGGCAAAATCAAGTACGACAGGTCCACGTATGCCGGAGTTTGTAAAGATTAAATCTCCTTTGGCGCGAAGTTTTTTATGTTTTTTTATATCGACTCGAAGTTCAACTTTTGGTATAGTGTCTGCACGGCAGTTTTTTACCCATATCTCTTTTGTTTTTAAGGGCATCATGGCAGGTGAGAGGTCAGTGACCTTATGCCCCAGTTCACTGGCCAAATTGTAACCATCACCCTCAGCACCTAAAACAGGATAGCCTAAGCCACCTGTCGCTACGATGACATGAGGTGCTAAAAATGTTTCCTCTTCTGTTTTGACACCGTCAATATGATTACCGGTTGCCAAGAGTCTGGTTACTTTTTGATTGCATTTTATTGTAACGCCGACACGCTGCATCTCTTTTTCTAAACCAGAAATGATAGTCGCAGAGGAGTGTGACGTGGGAAATATACGAAAACCGTCAGGTGCATGGGTCTCTATACCGATCTCTTCTAAAAACTCTATAAGCTTTTTATGATCAAATGCATGAAGAGCATCTTGCATAAATCGCCCGTCTCGTCCAAAACGGGCCATGAAGTCTTCATTGGAAAGTGTATTTGTCAAGTTACATCGG
>JALTZE010000327.1 GCA_027051315.1 Micavibrio sp. | reverse complement strand
AAACTTTTTCAGCACTAGGCTCATATTTCATTGGCTCATTACCTAGTACTTCATCTGCTACTTTACCTGGTTCGCTGCCTGCTGTACGTTCATCAGCGTAAGGAGCTTTATCAACATAGCCCATTTGAGAGCTTGTAGAACAAGCAGAAGCGGTAAAGGCAGTTCCAATTAATAAAAGTGTTGCTACGAATTTTTTCATTTTATCTTCCTTAATATTTCTTAATAATATCTTTAATATCTGGGGTTAATTTATCGAACCCGATAATATCTTATATACCGAACCATCGATATGTTCAATATTAAGAATGACAGCTTGTTATTGTTTTTCAAGTTTTATTTTTAATTTTATGTGATTTTATGGGTTCTAGGTCTTAATATTTACGATTTTTTTCTATTTTTTCAAAATATTTATTTACACCTTTTACGATAGAAGCTGATATTTTTTTTCTGTAGGAAGGGCTGTTTAGTTTTCTTGATTCCGAATAATTCGACATAAACCCCATTTCTATAAGAATGGAAGGCGTGTCTGGTGATTTAAGTACAGCAAATCCAGCATATCTATGTGCGTTGTCTAAAGTTTTTATTCCATATTTTTTCATATTTTCTACTAAAGTATTTGCCATGAACTTTGATTGATTCATAGTATCCCTCATGGCAAGGTCGATAAGTATTTCTGCTACGTCATCTCCTTCTTCGCTTAAATCTACTCCTGCAATTAAATCGGCTCGATTTTCCCTTGCTGCTAGCTTTTCTGTCTGAGCATCGGAGGATTTTTCAGAAAGAGTATAAACAGAAGCGCCACTAATATGTTTTTTATTGATTGAGTCTGCATGAAGAGAAATGAAAAGGTCAGCTTTATTATTGCGAGCAAATTTTCTTCGTTCGTGAAGTTTTAGATATATATCTTTTTCACGAGTTAATTTCACATTATATTTTCCAGTAGCTAAAAGCTGACGTTTTAATTCTTTTGCTATTTTAAGTGTAACATTTTTTTCAAGAAGGCGGTTTGCCCCTATTGCACCTGGGTCGACTCCCCCGTGTCCAGCGTCTATTACTATCATATATTTTTTTGTAATAGCTTTTTTTCTAGGAATAGGTGTTGTTTCATTATTTGCCTTTTTAAAGGTTTCTTCTGTTGCATCAGTAGTATCATTTATTTTTAGTGACCCATATATTTTCCCTTTATTTTTTAAGAATTCACTTTTAGTTGATTTTTTGAAATCTATTACAATTCTGTTAGGTTTATTATCATTTTGAGGGAGTAAGAATGCAGAATTAATAGAAGATAGATATGATAAATCTACTACAAGTCTTTCTATATCAGAACTAATTTTACCTTTTCTGATTGATTTTATTCCAGAATTAGCAGGTTTTAAAAAATTTTTTGCTTTCTCGTTCCATTCAAATTCTGGCAAATCTATGACTAAGCGATTAGGAGATGTCAAAGTAAATACACGAAAATCACAAGTCTTATCTAGTTCTATTACCATTCTAATTTTATCTGGGTGTTTACCAAATCTTATGGACTCAATGGTTAAGGCAAAGCTTTTCCCTACTGGTAAAATAATAAAAGTTAAGAATATAGTTATATATATAAGTC
>JALTZE010000326.1 GCA_027051315.1 Micavibrio sp. | reverse complement strand
AATTTAACTTTTGCTAAGATTTGGTGTTTACTATATATTTGATTAAGCTAGAATCATCATAAAATAATCAAATTAATCGGAGTTTTTAAAGTGACCACATCATATTTCGAAACTATACAGCTTATAGAAAGATTACACAGATATTTCCTTGATGTTGTGAAGGTAGAACTTGATAGAAGAAATATATTAGATATCAACAATGTTCAAGCAATGATACTTCATAATGTTGGTAATGATGAAATGACAGTAGGGGAGCTCACACTTCGCGGTTATTATCTTGGTTCTAATGTTTCTTACAATGTTAAGAAAATGGTTGAAAATGAATATTTAATACAGGAGCGTTCAGTGCATGATAAACGTTCAATCAGAGTAAAGCTTTCAGATAAAGGTAAAGAACTTCATGATGCTTTGGAATCCATGTTTGATAGACACGAAAAATTGATACAAAGTGCAGATATAAGTGAAGAAAGCTTAAAAGATGCTGTGGTGACGATGAAAAAATTAGAAAGATTTTGGGCGGGTCAAGCAAGCTTTACTGGTCTTGCTTCTTTGGAAGAAATGTAATCGGCCATTAATTAAGTAGCTACAAATTATGGGGCAAGCCCCTCTATCATGACTTTTCTCTTCAGAATTGGTATGGTTGAAATAGCTTTCAGCCCGAATCTCCTTAATCCCCGTGCACTTTCCAAATTATTACTTACAATCCGATTTAGACCATCAATCATTGCAAATCGGCTATTTATATCATTTTTTCTTTTTCTTTCATATTTTGAAAGAACAGAGCCAGATGAAATATCAAGCCCTAATTTTTTTGCCTCTATAATTATTTTTGAAAGCTCAGCAACATCTCTTAATGATAAATTCATGCCTTGCGCTCCTATCGGGCTTATAACATGAGCAGCTTCGGCAATTAAGGCAGTTTTATCAGCGATTATACGATTCGCTTTAAGTCCTATTATCGGGAATAACTCAGGATTGGTTTTTAAGCTAACTTCCCCGACTAGGTTTCTTGTTCTTATCTGTAAATTTTGTATGAAATCATGTTTGTTCATAGAGATAAATTTTTCTGCTTCTTCGCTATTTTCCATCCATACTATTGAGGAAATATTTCCCTTTAATGGAACAATGGTAAATGGACCACCATTTCTATGAAATTCAGTGGAAATATTATTGTGAGATTTTGAATGTTCAATCAAGCAAGTAATAGCACTTTGCCCATACTCACATCTTTTAACATCAATTTTTTTTGCTTTACGAACTTTAGAATTTCTACCATCAGCACCAATAATTAGATTAGCTTTTATCTTCTCACCATTATCAAGCTCGATAAAATTCCCGACTATATCCGCAACCGAAGCTCCATAAATAATATCAATATTCTTATCTTTATCGGCAATATCAGCAGCAAAAGAGAGTAGGGGGGCTGCAGGTATATTATATCCAAAAGCATCCAAATCAATTTCATGAGCAAAAAACTGCACCTCAAACATTGAACCATGAGGAAAATGACTATCATCAATAATTTGCATAATTTTAAGTGCGCCAGAAATATTTTCTATAGATTCGAAAATGCCAGCTTCCCTTAAAACATTCAGGCTGCTTTGC
>JALTZE010000325.1 GCA_027051315.1 Micavibrio sp. | reverse complement strand
TGGATAAGCAAAATAAGCTCCGACAATTATTAATATTCCCCAGATAATCCCCCAGACAATAGCCATAACAGCACTTACATTATACATCCAATGGAATTTACCAATTTTTATAATTTCTTCACCTGGTCCAAGTGATTGTTGTACATATAACATTTTAATCTCCTAGCGATATACCAACTGCACGAGCAGTATGAAGAAGTGAACTATCTTTACCTACATCTTGATATGCTGCTATAGCATCTTCTATCGCCACGTCTATAACCTGCCTATTTGACCATGCTACCATTCTGTCATATTTACCTTCATTTATAAGGTCGATGGCTCTTACTCCGAAAGCTGCGGCAAGGATTCTGTCATTACTGTTTGGAGGAGAACCTCTTTGGACATGCCCCAGAACAGTTACACGAGTTTCAGAGCCTGTTTCCTCTGCTATTCTTTCGGCAATATATTGCCCAATCCCGCCATATCTTCTTTGACCATCATGGAGGACTTGTTGTACTTTTTTTCCATTTTCCGTTTTTACAGCTTCGGAAACGACCACTAAAGCAAAATTTCTGCCACCTTTTTTTACGTTACGTATTTTTTCAGCAACTTTATTTATAGAATATGGAACTTCGGGAATTAATATAACGTCGGCTCCTCCTGCTATTCCTGCGCTAAGTGCTATATGTCCTGCGTCCCTGCCCATTACTTCCAAAACCATTACGCGGTCGTGGGAGGCTGCCGTTGGTTGTAATCTATCTAATGCTTCTGTTGCAACGGCGACAGCAGTATCGAATCCTATTGAAGTTTCTGTTTTACCAATATCATTATCAATGGTTTTTGGAATTCCGACCATTTTTATTCCGCCTTGTTGGGCAAGCTTCCTTAAAATTGCAAAGCTACCATCGCCACCTATTCCTATTAGTGCTTCTATTCCAAGTCCGTGAATTGCCTCTATTATTTCTCCTGACCTGTCTTTATAGCTGCCATCTGGCATTGGGAAATGAAACGGGTTACCTTTATTTGTTGTTCCTAATATAGTTCCACCCATTCTCATTATATTTCCGTCAAACTCGTTTGAGGTGAGCAGCTTATATCTGGCGGGGCGGTCAAGAAGACCTGCTGTACCATCTTGTATGCCTATAACTTCCCAGCCTAATATTTCTGCCCTATGTACAACTGCTCTGATTGCAGCATTTAAGCCTGCACAATCGCCGCCACTTGTTAAAATACCTATACGTTTTTTTGATGTCATGTCTTTATACTTTGCTTTTTATATTCTTAATTTTAAAAATCAATATAATTTGTAACGTAAAAACCCTTTTAATTCAAAGGGCAAATAAAAAAATATCGTGCAAATTCACATATTTGTATTTTAATGCTTATCAAACTTGCTTTTTTTTGTTAAACTAAACTTATTAAACTCAATAACTTATACTAAATTCTTCAAGGAAAACATGGAAGAAGAACAACTTCGCGAACGGCTAGTAGCCTTACAAAGTGAACATAGGGACCTTGATGAAGTAATCGAGAGATTACAGCGCACTGCTCCTGTGGATTTTTTACAAATACAAAGACTTAAAAAACGTAAATTATTGCTTAAAGATATGATAAAGAAAATAG
>JALTZE010000324.1:4005-8153 GCA_027051315.1 Micavibrio sp. | reverse complement strand
AGAGAAAAAAATAAATTCTAATCAAGTTCCAAATATTCAAAAAAATGATATTAAACAGATATTTGAATATAGTAATTCCCATATTTCATATATTTTAATTATTTTTGTTTATTTGCTGTTTTTTATGGTTTCTTTAAAATGGGCTATTCGTACAGGTGAAAATAGTGATGAAATTTGTGATAAAGATGATGTAGAGAAGATTGCTCCTCAAGTTAATATTACACAGGTTAAAGACAAGAATAATGCCGAAGATGAAAAATCTGTTAAAGAAAAAATTGCCAAAGAAATGAAATTGGTGGCAGAGCAATTTGAAACAAGTGTAGTTGAGGTTCTTGAAAAATTACAAAAATCATCAATGAAGCTGAATGAAACTATTGCTTCTATGAAAGATGATGCGGCAAATAGTGCGATGATGTGCGATGCTGTTGCTTCATCTTCGCAAAATTCTTCGGCTTCTATTGAAACTTCTGCTGCGGCAGTTGAGGAAATGGGTGCATCAATAAGAGAGGTGGCTGTACAAGTCGCAAATGCTGAACAGATTACTTGTGATGCTGTTACAAAAGTTGACCAAGCAAGAAGAACAGTATCTGAGCTAGATGAAAGTGCCAAAGAAATAAGAAATATAGTGAAACTTATTAATGATATTGCTGATAGAACTAATTTGCTTGCTCTTAATGCTACTATCGAAGCTGCTAGGGCAGGGGAAGCAGGTAAAGGTTTTACTGTTGTTGCTAATGAGGTTAAGGCTCTTTCTTCGCAAACTGCCAAAGCTACTGATGAAATAACTGAACAAGTTAAAAATATGCTGGAAAATGTTTCGCATGCTGTTGAGGCTATTACTTCAATAGGGGAAGTGATGGAAAAAATGGATGAGGTATCCGCATCAGTAGCTGAATCTATTGAAGAGCAAAGCTCTGCCGTAGGTGAGATTGCTTCAAGTACACAAAGTGCAGCATCAGGAGCAAAAGAAATATCCGAAGATGTAAAGGCTGTAAGTGAAAGTGCTAAAAATTCACAAAATGTTGCAGAAGAACTAGTCGCTTTGGTCGGTGAGTTACGCAAAGATACAGCAGATATGGAAGAAAGAATTGATATCTTTTTGGATAAGATAAGGAATGTAGGATAAAAAAATGAGTTTTAAGGAAGTTATTGTAAAAGATAAGCCAAAATCATTTCAGGAGCTAATTTTAAGATTGCAAAATTATTGGAGCTCTAAAGGATGTGTAATATTACAGCCTTATGATATGGAGGTTGGAGCAGGGACATCGCATCCTGCTACTACGCTTCGTTCGCTTGGACCTGATGAGGTTTGGAAATGTGCTTATGTGCAGCCTTCTCGCCGTCCTACTGATGGGCGTTATGGTGAAAATCCTAATAGGTTACAGCATTATTATCAGTTTCAAGTTTTGATTAAGCCTTCTCCTGACGACTCTCAGGAAATTTATTTGGATTCTTTACGAGAAATTGGGTTAGACCCAATGAAGCATGATATACGATTTGTTGAAGATGATTGGGAAAATCCTACACTTGGGGCATGGGGGTTAGGCTGGGAAATATGGTGCAACGGCATGGAAGTTTCGCAATATACTTATTTCCAGCAAGTTGGTGGAATTGACTGCCACCCCGTGTCATTAGAGCTTACCTATGGCTTGGAACGTCTTGCTATGTATATTTTTGGTATCGATAATGTTTATGACCTACCTTATAATGATGAAGGTGTTAAATATGGTGATATATTTTTAAGGGCTGAAAAAGAATATTCTGCTTATAATTTTGAATATGCTGATACAAAAATATTGTTTAAAAGATTCGCAGAATGTGAAAAGGAATGTCAATCTTTGATAAAAGAAGGGCTTGCTCTTCCTGCATATGACCAGTGTTTAAAAGCTTCACATACGTTTAATTTATTAGATGCAAGAGGTGTTATTTCAGTAGTTGAAAGACAAGCATATATAGGGCGGATAAGAACATTGGCAAAAGCTTGTTGTGAAAAATGGCTGGCTTTAGATGAAGTTCCTAAATCTAATTAAAATATAATTTAAAGAAAATGGTAAAAATGGCTGAATTATTAGTAGAAATATTTTCCGAAGAAATCCCAGCAAGAATGCAAAAAAAAGCATCAGAAGATTTTGCTGGTTTAATAGAAAAAGATTTAAAAGAAGCTGGTCTTAAATATGGCAATGTAATTTCTTATGTAACACCACGTAGATTAGTTTGTGTGGTTGATGAGATGGATATTGTTATTCCTGATATTAAGGAAGAACGCAGAGGCCCCAGAGTTGATGCACCAGAAACAGCAATAAAGGGCTTTTTGCGTGGCGCAGGTGTTAGTCTTGATGAATGTGAAAGGCGTGAAACTTCAAAAGGTGAGTTTTGGTTTGCTATTATAGAAAAAAAGGGTGGTGATGTTAAAGATTTACTTCCCAAAATTATATTAAATGCTATTGAGAATCTAAGTTGGCCAAAATCTATGAGATGGGGAAGCGGTAAGGTTCGTTGGGTTCGACCTATGCATTCTATTATTGCTTTATTTGATGGTGCAGTTTTAAACGGAAGATTTGAAACGGGAAGTAAGGAAATCGAATTTTCAAATAAGACAACAGGTCATCGTTTTCTTGCTCCTGATAGTTTCGAAGTTGTTTCTTTTACTGATTATAAAGAAAAACTTACCAAAGCACATGTAATTCTTGATAGGGAAGAGCGTAAGAAAATTATCCTTGATGGAGCAAAGGAAAAAGCAAAAAAAATAGGACTTTGTTTGAAGGAAGATATTGGATTATTAGAAGAGGTTGCAGGATTAGTTGAAAATCCAGTAGTGCTTTGTGGAAGTTTTGATGATGAATTTTTAAAAGTTCCAGATGAAGTTTTGATTGCCTCAATGAAAGAGCATCAAAAATATTTTTCATTGCTTGATAGTGATGGGAATCTTGCTAATAAATTTATTGTCGTTTCTAATATGCCAGATATAGAAGGGAATATAGTAGATGGGAATGAACGTGTTTTACGTGCACGTTTATCTGATGCTAAATTTTTCTGGGAGCAGGATTTAAAAATCAAGTTAGAAGACAGGATACCGAAACTTGCTGCAATTACTTTTAATGATAAGCTTGGAAGTGTGGTTGATAAAGTTGAAAGAATGAAGAAGCTTTCTTCTTATATCGCTGAATTTAATGGGGCAGATTTTGATAAGGTTGAAAGGGCGGCTCAGCTTTGTAAGGCAGACCTTGTTTCAGAGATGGTTTTTGAGTTTCCAGAAGTTCAAGGGCTTATGGGTTCTTATTATGCGATGGAACAAGGGGAGGGGATAGAGGTAGCAGAAGCAATTGCCGAGCATTATTCACCAGCAGGACCAAATGATAAATGTCCTTCGGCTAAGGTGAGTGTTGCTTTGGCTATGGCTGATAAGGTTGATACTCTTGTGGGATTTTTTGCCATAGGGCAAAAACCTACTGGTTCAAAAGACCCTTATGCTTTAAGGCGGGCGGCTCTAGGAGTTATTCGGTTGATATTGGAAAATGATGTTCGTATAAATCTTGATGATTTATTCAAGAAATCTATGGAATTATATTTGGAACAAGATTGCGAAGAAATTGAAAAAAGGTTAGAAAATACGATAAAAGTTACCAAGCCATTTACTGATATTAAGGCTTATTATGATGCCTATCTACGAGAAGATTTGCAAATATTTATTGATGACCGTTTGAAGGTAAGCTTGAAAGATAAGGGATATCGTTATGATTTGATAGAAGCGGTTTTTTCGGGGCTTTCTGGTGATGATATTTATCAAAAAATATCACGGATAAAGGCTGTAGATGATTTTCTTGATACTGAAAATGGCAAAAAGCTGATAGCGGCTTATAAGCGTGCGGTTAATATTGTCAGGGCAGAGGAAAAGAAAGATAAGGTCAGCTATAATGGTGTAGTTGACGATAATATGTTTAAGCAAGAGGAAGAAAACAAATTATTTGAAGCATTAAGTAAGGTGGAAAAAGCTATATTTCCTGCGTTGGAAAGTGAAAATTATGTGGCGGCGATGAATGCAATGGCTACACTTCGTGAACCTGTTGATAAATTTTTTGATAAGGTTACGGTTAATGATGATGATAATAATGTTAGGAAAAATAGGTTAAATTTGCTTTCCCGTGTTC
>JALTZE010000324.1:0-3995 GCA_027051315.1 Micavibrio sp. | reverse complement strand
GTTATATACTCGACCAAGTCGCTGATTTTTCTAAATTAGAAGGGTGAAGTTGATTTATCTTTATAATTAAAAAGCAAAAAATAATTAATATGGTAATTGATGCTGATAAAAATATGATTGATGTGCTTAATGATATGTCAAGGCAATCCCCCTTTCCGCGTGAGGAAAAATATTGGAATATTATTTTTGATTTGCAAGATAAGGGTGATGTTTCTGTTTTTATAGCAAATGATAATATGAAGAATTGTGGTTTTGTGATTTTTAATAGAAAGCCCAAATATCCTTTATTTAAAAAAATGAATATTCCAGAAATACAGAATTTGTTTATTTTACAAGATGTTAGAGGTAAAGGGTTAGGTAGAGCCTTGATTGATAATTGTGAAAAAACTGCGATAGAGGAAGGATATAAGGAAATAGGCATAGGGGTTGGGGTGTTGCCTTCATATGGTATTGCACAGGCTTTGTATGTTTCTATGGGGTATGTTCCTGATGGACAGGGTCTTACCAAAGATAGAAAAACTATAAAAGAGCATGATAATATTTTATTTGACCATGATTTATCGTTAATGATGATAAAGAAATTGCATTGAAATTAGTTATATTTAAAAACAGTTTGTAAAGATTGTTTTTTCTTTTGTATTTATCGATATAACAGGCTATTTATAGGCTTTATTTTAATTTTTTAGAGCTTTATGAGGGGCTATGATAATGACTAAATGGGTTTATAATTTTAATGCAAATGAATCAGAAGGTAAGGCAGATATGCGTAATTTGCTGGGTGGTAAAGGCGCAAATTTGGCAGAAATGGCTTCCATGGGATTACCAGTTCCTGCTGGTTTTACGATTAGTACGGAAGTTTGTACGGCTTACTATGAAAATGGTGAAAAATATCCAAAAGATTTGGAAGAACAGGTAAATAATTCTATTAGAAAAATAGAAGAAATTATGGGTGCTGGTTTTGGTAATGTTTCAAATCCTTTGCTTGTATCTGTACGTTCTGGGGCACGTGTTTCTATGCCAGGAATGATGGATACTGTTCTTAATCTTGGTCTTAATGATGATACTATCAAAGGGTTGATAACAAAGTCAGGTGATGAAAGATTTGCATGGGATAGTTACCGTAGGTTTATTCAGATGTATGGTGATGTGGTTATGGGGGTGGATTATCATAGTTTTGAAGATGTGATTGATTCATATAAAAGGCGTGAAGATTTAAAAAATGATACTGAAATTGATGCTGCGGGGTGGAAAGATATTGTTTCAGAATTTAAGCAGATTGTTAGAGATGAAGCAGGCAAAGATTTTCCCACAGAACCAAAAGAACAGCTATGGGGGGCTATTAGTGCGGTATTTGGTTCTTGGAATATTCCTCGTGCTGTAACTTATCGTAAAATACATGATATTCCTGATGATTGGGGAACTGCTGTTAATGTGCAGGCGATGGTTTTTGGTAATATGGGGGAAGATTGTGCTACGGGAGTGGCTTTTACTCGTGACCCATCTACGGGAGAAAATTATTTCTACGGAGAATATTTGGTTAATGCACAAGGTGAAGATGTTGTTGCTGGTATCAGGACACCACAATCATTAACTATAAAGGGGAGAGAAATGGAAAGTTCTGACCTTCCTTCTATGGAAGAAGTTATGCCAGAAGTTTTTTCACAGCTTAATGATGTGCGTTTGAAGTTGGAAAAACATTATAAGGATATGCAAGATATTGAATTTACTGTTCAGCAGTCAAAACTTTATATGCTGCAAACCAGAACAGGGAAAAGGACGGCGGCGGCTGCTTTGAAAATTGCTGTTGATATGGTGGAAGAGGGGCTTATAACCAAAGAAGAGGCAATTAATCGTATTGACCCTATGGCTCTTGACCAGCTTTTACATCCAAGACTTGACCCAAATGCGAAACGTGATGTTATTGGTAAGGGGCTTCCTGCCTCTCCTGGTGCTGCTTCGGGCAAGCTTGTATTTAGTGCGGATAAAGCAGAAGCTATGGCAAAAGATGGGAAAAAAGTGATTCTTGCTCGTATAGAAACTTCACCTGAAGATATTCACGGTATGCATGCTGCTGAAGGTATTATTACTACACGCGGTGGAATGACTTCGCATGCTGCTGTGGTTGCGCGTGGTATGGGGTGTCCTTGTGTTGCTGGCGCCGGTTCTTTATCTATTGATTACAAAGCTGGTACAATCAGTAATGGTACAATTACTTTGAAAGAGGGTGATATTGTTACTATTGATGGAAGTACAGGGGAAATTATGAAAGGTGAAGTTGATAGTTTACAGCCTGAACTTTCTGGTGATTTTGAATTGCTTATGAGCTGGGCCGACGAAATTCGTAGAATGAAGGTAAGGACGAATGCTGAAACTCCTAATGATGCTGCTACTGCTATTAAATTTGGGGCAGAAGGTATAGGGCTTTGCCGTACTGAACATATGTTTTTTGATGCTTCACGTATTCAAAAGGTACGTGAGATGATTATTGGAACTGGTAATCGCGATGAAGTTCTTTCTTATTTGCTTAATAAGCAACGAGGTGATTTTTCTTCATTATTTAAGATTATGGCAGGGTTGCCGGTTACTGTACGTTTGCTTGACCCACCATTGCATGAATTTTTGCCACATAGTCAAGATGATATTAAAAATTTTGCAAAAGAGGCAGGAGTAGAAATTGATGAAGTAAAGAAACGCTTATCTGAACTTGCTGAAAGTAATCCGATGTTGGGGCATAGGGGTTGCCGTCTTGGTATTACTTTTCCTGATATTTATGCAATGCAGGTAAGGGCAGTTATAGAAGCTGCTCTGGAAGTTAAGATGGAAACTGGTGAAGCTGTTGTGCCAGAAATTATGATACCGCTTGTTTCAAATGTTAAAGAGCTATCAATCTTGAAAAAATTGGTGGATGAAGAAGCAGAAAAAGTTTTTGCTGAAAAAGATAATATGGTTGAATATATGGTTGGTACTATGATTGAATTGCCAAGAGCTGCTTTGACTGCTGATGAGATTGCTAAAGAAGCTGAATTTTTTAGCTTTGGGACCAATGATTTGACGCAAACTTGTCTTGGTATGTCGCGTGATGATGCTGGTAACTTCCTTCCTGAATATGTTGAAAAATCAATTTATGAAAAAGACCCATTTGTATCAATTGATGTAAAAGGAGTTGGTCAGCTGGTTGATATTGCGGTAAATAAGGGACGTAATGCCAGAGTGGATATTAAGCTTGGTATTTGTGGTGAACATGGTGGAGACCCTGCATCAATTACATTTTGTGAAAATGTGGGGCTTGATTATGTTTCATGCTCACCTTATCGCGTGCCGATAGCAAGATTGGCAGCTGCACAAAGCGCCATTAGGCAGAATTTTTGATAAAAATGAGAAATCACATGGAATTAGAAGGCTAGTTAAGATTGCAAAACGCTCGAATTCTTTCACCATGGAAAAAGTGAAAGAGCGTAAAATAAAAGATTTTGATAATGCTAATAAATGGATTGACGATTACATGTCCGATAAACAGGATATTAAACAGTCAGATTATTTTAAATTCCTACGCTATATTGTTGAAACAATTAAAATGTGGAAGAAAGTAAAAGTTGTTCGAAATAAAATTTATGCTCACCAAGATGTGTTAAATGATAAGGTTAGATATGAAATAGAAAATGTAGGATATTCTCAAATAGAGGAAATAATTCAACGCTTGTTTACCTTAGAACATATTTTGCTTGAAGCATTTTATAATGGTAGTGCTCCTGACTTTAATTTCAGAAATACAGCAACAAAAGTAAGGGTTCAAAAAGAAATATCTTCTCTTTTGTCACGTTTAAGTGGGACTTAAACTTAAAATTATTTTTGCCTTTCGTTCAATTTTGAGGCTGTTGCACAATGGTTTTCAGATAGATTAAAAAGTAAAAAGCCCTTTATGTAAGGATAGATTGCTAGTTATTCTGTGGTAAATTAGCAAATTTCCTTAATTTTGGGCGCAGTTATCCTGCTAA
>JALTZE010000323.1 GCA_027051315.1 Micavibrio sp. | reverse complement strand
ATCCAGGGAGTAAAGGTATAGTTATTAGTATTATTACTATTAC
This sequence comes from Micavibrio sp., assembly GCA_027051315.1. GTDB lineage: Bacteria > Pseudomonadota > Alphaproteobacteria > Micavibrionales > Micavibrionaceae > JALTZE01. The sequence goes on along the minus strand of JALTZE010000323.1, from coordinate 1,578 downwards.
ATTTTCTTACAAGTGAAATTAACATAATTGCCTCACCACTATGTTAATCTGTTATTGGTTGCTTTGAACCAATCAGTCTCTTGGTAAAACAGAATTTATGCAATGACCTTGCATGTGCTGGTATGAGTTCTGTGTTTATTTTCATTAATTCCACCATTTGTTAAACTAAACTCTTATTATAGATTAAGTTATATAGCTATCAACCATATTTAAGGCGTTATTCACCATGAAAAAAATACTAATATCTTTCGTTTTCCTAATTACAATTTCAGGAGTTACAATTTCAGGAGGAATGGCAAAAGCCGATTTCAAAGACGACATAAAAAAATTTCGTTTCGAACAATATAAAAACATAGATATTTCAGATAATAAATCGCATGAAATATTAAGGACAAGAAAACTATATTTAATGCTCATACGTCAGCAATTCAGTGAAATAGAAAAATATGCGAACGCAGAATTTGAAAGAGAAAAGAAAATAGAAAGAAATATAAAAGAAAGTAATATAGCAAAAATATTGCAATTTTATGGCAATTTAACCCTAACAGAGTTAGAGGAAATGAAAAATCCCGCCAGTGAATATAAAAAAAGATTTCCCAGAAGTATTTTCCCTTATCTTTTGGAAGCTCATCTCTATTATGCTCTGGCTTTTGAAATAAGGGCAGCAGATAAAAGAAAATATTCAAACTACATAGCAAATGCGAAAAAAAATCTTTTCGAAGCAATAAAAATAAATAGCAATAATCCCATAGCAATAACAAGGCTAATGTGGATATATAACGTCATAGGTGATAGTACGATGGCATCAATGTACGCAGATTCTCTAGGCAAATTATATCCAAAATATATGCAATGGATTAATCTTTATGCTTTTTCATTGCTTCCCCAATGGGGAGGGGGTGTACCCGTTGCTTTTACATTTATAAAACAGAAAAAAGAAGAATTTAAAGGGGAAAAGAATAAAATACCCGCCATAATAATATCAATGCATGAAAGCCTATCTTACGTAGTTCCTGACATATATAAAAAAGCAAAAGAGAAAAATACTCTAATTATTGCCAAAGGCAAAACAGATATGCCTTATATAGAAAAACGCTCTCAATATATAAATAATAAGAAAGTATGGAATGATATAACTAAAGCTGTAAAATATTTGGAAAAGAACTATCCTGATGATATGGACTCTTTTACAAAATACGCAAATATGGCAGCAGAAGTAAAAAAAGACGATATCGCAATCAAATATTACAATCTTGCAATTGATAATGCCACAGATATAGATTTATCTTTATACAAAGAAAAAGAGCACCCATTAAAAATGAGAGCTAAAATTTATCTCAAAAAAGGAAATAAAGAAAAAGCCATAAATGACCTTAAAAGAATGGTAGAACTCGTCCCCGAAAGCGCAGAGTCTCAATCTAAATTAGCTGTATTACTTATGGGAGCAAATATGAAAGATGTAACAACAAAATACGCATCACAAGCAATAGCACTATTACCAGAAAACCCAGAAGCATGGAGAGTCTTATGCTCTAACTATGCCGATTTTGTAAAAAATGAAAAACAATTTAATTATTT
>JALTZE010000322.1 GCA_027051315.1 Micavibrio sp. | reverse complement strand
CCGTCAGCCTAATTAATGCTCAAAATATCCCTGAAAAGATTACTGTCGACTTAATTAACAAAACGCTTTGTTTTTCTAAGATAGAAATCAAATTTGAGCCTGTTGAATTTATATTTTACCTGTGGTTACTACAACGTCATATCATGAAACATCCCCCGCTATTAAAGCCTGTAGAAGGTGAGTTCAATCAAGAGTATTCCATACAGTTTTCGACCTTATTTGAGAAAATTTTTGGTAATTTTTCAATTAACAGTAGAACAGAACAAATGCTTGAAAAAGGCATGAATAAAGACTTTTTTGAACAAAAATCATCAAAAATAAAACGAAAGTTAATAGAGCAACTAGGGCAAAAACTTAGTAAAAAATATTTATTAACTCGTACAGGAAACAGGGGACAATCAACGTACATCTTACCATTCGATAGAAATAACGTTTCCATTATTGGAGGAACATTATAATGACTAATTCATCATCATTACTCGATTCATCTTGTCGAGTAGCTTTTGCCGCTTATATACATGATTTAGGTAAGCTTGGAGAAAGAGCACGTATAGAACAAACAAAAGAGCAAAAAGAAAATAATATACATTTATATTGCCCATTTAATGCTAAATATGGCTACCATAGTCACAAACATGCCGCTTACACAGGAATATGCATAGACGAGTTGGAAAGTATGCTTCCCCATATCACTGGTGAAGATATGTTCCCTTTTCAAGGTTGGAAAAGTCAAAATGTTGATGACTCAATGATCAATGCTGCCGCTGCGCATCACAAGCCAAATACCTTTTTACAGTGGATTATAGCCACAGCCGATCGCATTGCATCAGGCTTTGAGCGAGAAGAATTTGAACAATACAATAAAGCAGAAGAAAAAAGCCATTATCGTACCCGTTTAGTCTCCTTATTTGAGCAAATCCATCAACCTCAAGAAAAAAACATTGGTGAACTCAAGTACCGTTATCCATTAACACCTTTAACCAGTGAATCTATTTTTCCACAACCACGTACAAATGTTGAACCTGAAACAGATAGTTCAGCACAAGCACAATATCAAAATCTATGGCTGCACTTTAAAGAGAAATTAAACACCATACCCCAAAGTCATCGTAAAAATTGGTCGTTGTGGCTTGATCATTTTGATTCTTTGTGGATGACAGTCAGCCAAGCAATACCTGCGGCAACTGCATTTAATAGCAAACCTGATGTTTCTCTTTATGATCACAGTAAAACTACCGCAGCATTAGCAACGGCTTTATGGCGTTATCACCACGAAAATGAGGATGATCATACTGAAGTAGCAAAAGCGCTTAAAGAACGCCACCAAGATTGGCAACAACAAAAATTTTTGCTTATCCAAGGTGATTTTTTTGGAATTCAAGACTTTATATTTACTACAGGCGGCGAAACCAACAAACAAGCCAATAAATTATTGCGAGGTAAATCTTTTTATGTTTCATTACTAACTGAACTTGCCGCTTTACGTATTTTAGAAAAACTACAACTACCTAGTACGAGCCAAATCACTAATGCAGCAGGAAAATTCTTAATTATTGCTGCTAATACAAAGCAAACAAAAGAAAAAATAAATGAATTAAAACAAGAGTTTGCTCAATGGTTCAA
>JALTZE010000321.1 GCA_027051315.1 Micavibrio sp. | reverse complement strand
ATTTTTGTATTTAAATCCGGTAAAAATATTAATCCTTTCTGTATTATCAACAATTATTATTCTTTCCACTTGAGAATATAGCCTATCAATTAGTTCTTCTAACTTTTCTAAATTTGGAAAGTATGTAACAATAATTGAAATAACTTTATACTCAGGATCTTTTTGTAAAATAAGAGACTTCTTTATATTTTCCATATTCATCTTATTATTCCCCAATCATTTTTAGAAACTTTAAAACTTTTCTTTAATTCTATTCCTCAACAAAGACATAGAAGGATCTGTGAAAATATATTTCCAAAAGAACTTAATAGATTTTAAATAATGTTTATTCTTCGTAAAAGCTATAAAAAAATCAAGGTATACTTGCTTCATAATGTTTTTTTTGTTTTCTACTGGTATGTATTTGTCTATTACCTCTTTAACTCTTTGAAAATGAATGCAATAATTCATAGAAGTACTTGAATGATGAATGTTTCTCTTGAAAACTACATCATCAGTAAAATAAACCTTTTTATAACCTTCTTTTATAGTAGATAGATGTCTAAAAATTCTTATATTTAAAACCCAATCATCTGCTATAACTTTTTCATCAAACCCCCCTATTTTCTTTAGAAAAGATTTTTTTACCATATATCCTTGTATAAATAATTGAGGAACTTTTGAAGTTATATATTTATATACACCATGTATATCTCCTATTTTTAGCTTCTCTACGATATACTTTTCTTGGCATTTATTCAGATATTTACCTTCATTAATATCATAGTTAACACCATCGGCTATAACAAGTTCCAAATCTTCATATTTCTTGAATAAAGCCAATTGTTTTTCTATACTATTACCTACATAACTATCATCTCCTGATAAAAAAGTTATGAATTTACCTCTTGCTCTATCTATTAATTCATTAAAATTCTTGTTTATACAACTAACACCACAATGTTCTTTAAATATTGGAAATATTACCTCAGGATATTCTTTCTGTATTTTCTTTATAATTATAGGTGTATTATCTTTAGACCCATCATCAATTATCAAAACTTCCAAATTATATTTACAGCTTTGTTGTTCTATAACGCTTTTCAATGCTTCTTTTATAAAAGCTTCATGATTAAATGTTAGCATTAAAACACTTACTGTTGGTTTATTCATAATTTAAACCTCACAGCTATGTAAATTCGTTTATATACTTAATAACATAGCTTAATTCTTCAAAATTTAAATATCCGGATATAGGTAAGCTAAGGATTTCTTTGCAAACACTTTCCGTTATCGGCAACTTTAAATAATATAGTTCTCTAAAAGCTTTTTGTTTATGTATTGGTATTGGGTAATGTATTTGTGTCTGGATGCCTTTTCTTTTCAGAAATTCCTGTAAAGTGTCTCTATTTTTAGTCCTTATAACGAATAAATGCCAAACATGGCTTTCATTTCTTTCTACTTTTGGTAATATAATTCTCTCATTTTTTATGTTTTCTAAGTAATACTGTGCAACCTTCCTTCTATTTTCTATTTCTTCATCAAGATATCTTAGTTTGACTCGTAATATTGCAGCTTGTATTTCGTCTAATCTTGAATTAAATCCTAAATACTCATGGTGATATTTCTCTTTACTCCCGTAGTTTC
>JALTZE010000320.1 GCA_027051315.1 Micavibrio sp. | reverse complement strand
ATATCATCTTGCGAATGAATATATTTAAGCTGTTCAGAAAGTTCTTCTAATTTTTCTGGTAAATCATCTACTAAACATTGATGTTTCCTTGCTGCTGCTTTTAATTCATGTAAGCGGTCATCAATAAATTCCAGATTCTCATCATCATTCATCAAATCAGCACAGATATTATCAATCATTGAAACAGCTTCATTAGTCTCATTCATTGCCCTATCAATCGCTTCTAAAACCTGATTTACCGTATCACCTGCATTTTGTGTCCCTCTGTCAATTAGTCGGAAAGATTTTTGTAGCATAGAATCTGCCCCACCATCACCGCAAAGACATTTATATGCATTGTTCAAAGCTTCCAATATACGTTCTTTATTTTGTAATTTTGTTTTTATTTCCGAAAGTCGTTCTTCTTCCCCCTTTTCTGGAGAAAGTTCCTTTAACTCCTTTACTACATGAGTAAGATATTCTTCATCTTCTTTTGCTTTTTCAGCTTTTCTTTTTGCTTCTTCCAAATCTTTTTCTGCATTTTTCCAATTATTCCAGCATATAGATAAATTTTTTAACTCTTTATCTAGCTTAGCATAATCATCAATAATTTTTCTGTGTGTGGAAGGATTAAGAAGTTTGTGATTATCAAATTGTCCATGAAATTCGACAAGAGTTTCCCCCATCATTTTCAAAAGATTAACACTAACAGGCACATCATTTACAAAAGCTTTGCTCTTGCCATCTTTCCCAATAATGCGTTTTAATATTATCGCACCATCATCACTATCTATGCCATGTTCTTTAGCGATAATAAGGGCAGGGTGGTCACGCGGTAAAGAAAATCCCAAAGACACTGAAGATTGTTCTGATTTCTTTCCAACTAAGGAGCTACTTGCACGATTACCAAGTGATAAACCAACAGAATCAAGCAATATGGATTTTCCAGCTCCTGTTTCTCCGGTAAGTGCGCAAAGCCCCCCTTTAAACTCTATCCCAAGCCTTTCAATCAAAACAACATTACTAATATTTATATCTGTTATCATGCATTTTGCCAGTATGTTATCACCACTTGCAGTGAAGCATGCTATTCTGGTGTTAAAATAGAATCCAAAGTCTTATTAAACCATGACCTGTTTTCTAAAATTTCTTTTCTTCTTTCTGGGTCAAGCAAAGCATAAGCTTTTTCATACCATTTGCTTCCAGGATAATTATACCCCAAAACAGCAGCAACTTTCATTGCTTCATCATCAAGCCCTATTATAATATAAGCTTCAACCAGCCTGTAGAGTGCTTCTGGAACATGGGTGGTTGTCTGATAATCTCTTACCACAGTAAGAAATCTGTTAATCGCTGCATTAACATGTTTTCTAGTAAGATAATAACGCCCGATTTCCATTTCTTTTCCTGCAAGATGGTCAAGAGTTAAATCTTTTTTATATTTAGCATCTCTTGCATATTTGCTATCTGGAAAACGTCTTATCAACGAATCAAAAGCCTGTAGCGCAAATCTTGTCATTTCTTGGTCGCGTGCTACATCTGCGATTTGTTCATAATAACACATGGCTTTTAAATACCAAGCATAATCAATTTCTTCATGTCCAGGATGTAGTTCAATAAATCTATCAAGCAAAGCAAGAGCTTGGTCATATTCAAGTGCCTGATAAGCAGCAAAAGCAGACATAAGCTGAGCCTTTGTTGCCATATTTGAATATGGATGTTGCCTTTCTACTTCTTCAAATAATGTTTTTGCCTTTATATATTCTTCATTTTCAAGTGCGGCAGTGGCTTCTTTGTAGATAACATCTGCAGGCCTATCTTGAATTAATGCTTTTTCTTCATTATCAGTGCTAGAGCAGGAAGAAATAACCAACACGGAAATAAAAGCCAAAAATAAATTTCTAATTATCATATTTCAATCTTATATACAGTTTATAGGAACAAATAGATATTAAAACTCTTTACTACATATGCAAAGAGTTTCCTAATATTAATCCAGATAATTATAAGGGTCTTCCACCCCATTTTTATATTCTTCGATAGCAGCTTCTATTTCTTCTCTTATTTCGTCGTCCATTTTATCATTTACAGATGATTTAACTATCTCGAAACTTTTAGAAAGTCCAAGCCTTCCAACCAATGCAAGAATAGATTCAGTACTTTCAATACAATCTTTATTCCACAAACTTATAATATTATTATCCAGCTCTTCTCTTAAATGACGTTCCAGCAATTTATTTGTATGATATTGCCTGTATGCAAGTTCAAGATAAGCCTCAAGAAGGAGGAAATTCTTTGCTTTATTGCCACGTTCTTTGATTTTATTTAATTTCTTTATTTCTTCTTCTATTTTAATAGGGGACATCTGTTCGGGAAGGTCTTGAATCCTTTCAAGTTCTGCTTGGTTCATAATTATTCTCCCTTTATATTAAGGTAAAAATTGTTCTTTTAATATTCTTTCGCCCAAAGCATGATTAGGGTCAAATAATACTGTAACTGATATTTCTTTATCCTGCCATACATCGACTTGAGATACATTTCGTACCTCTGTAAAATCAGCAGTAGCACTAACAGGTCTTTTTTCACTTTCCAGCACTTCAAACCTTATCTTCGATTTATACGGTAGCAAAGCCCCCTTCCATCGTCGAGGTCGAAAAGCACTTATCGGCGTAAGAGCAAGCACATTACCATCCAACGGAATAATAGGTCCATGTGCCGATAAATTATAAGCAGTACTACCAGCAGGCGTTGAAACTAAAACACCATCACAAACCAGCTCATCTAACCTTTCAACCCCATCAATAGAGATAGAAATTTTTGCAGCTTGCCTCGTTTGTCTTAAAAGTGAAACTTCATTATATGCTATGGCTTCTATTTTTTTACCACAATATGTTAGAACACTCATTTTTAAGGGATGTAAAATAACATTATTCGCTTTTTTTGCCCTCTCAATCAGACCATTAACATGATAAGGATTAAGCAAAAAACCAACAGAACCCTTATTCATACCATAGAAAGCCTTACCCATATCACCAAATTTATGTATAGCTTCTAATAAAGTACCATCACCGCCAAGTGCAATAATAAGATTTGCTTCATCTATATCGTAATTTTTATATTTTTTACAAAGCTCATCTCGTGCTGATTTTGCATCATCATTATTTGCGGTATAAAAAAATATTTTAGGCTCTGGCTGTTGCATTATTTTGCCATTCTATTGGATTATTAAGGAAAGATTCTACTTCTGATAATGTTTCATCATCAAAATATGAAAGTTCTTTTGCTGCCTTTAATACGTCCCACCACGTAGTTAAAGCATGAAGCTTTACTCCGGCTTTTTTCATATTTTCTTCTGAAGCAGGAAATATACCATAGTGAAAAACAACAAAAGCATGTTCTACAATTGCTCCAGCATTACGGAGTGCATTAATAAATACTTCTTTGCTCCCTCCATCAGTTTGTAAATCTTCTATCAATATAACTTTTTTACCCTCATCATCCATACAGCCCTCTATCTGCGCCAAACGCCCAAAACCTTTTGGCTTTTTACGCACATATAACATAGGCTTATCCATACGGTCAGCAATAAAGGCAGAAAAAGGAATACCAGCAGTTTCACCACCTGCGAGGAAATCAATATTTTCTTCCCCAATTTCGGCGTTAAGCATTTCTACTGCGTAATCCATCAATCTTGAACGTTGATAAGGAAAGGATATAAGGCGACGACAATCAGTATAAACGGGGCTTAATTTACCAGAAGTAAGAGTAAAAGGCTCTTTTGCATTGCACAATACAGATTTAGTATCCAGCAATATTTTTGCTGATTCATATGCTATTTCTTCTTTATTTATAATCGTCATTATAATTGACCTTTCTTTTTTTCTTTATTAAACAGTTCCATAAATTCCACAATTTGAGTATCAGTTGCAAACAAAATTTTTGAAATACTTTCTGTTGACGGCCATCTTGGTTTTCCGTCTTTTGTAAATCTCTTACTTTTATTAAACGTAGTAGGGGCAAGCCCAGCTTTTTTTGCTAGCCCTGATGTTGAATAATTATTTTCTTTGGCAAGCTTATCTATCGCTGCCCAGATTTCCTCGTGTGTGAACATATTCCTATTCTTACTATTTATCAGCAAAAAAATAAATAGGAAAAAAATCCTAAAAACTTCTTGACAACAGAACATAAATAGAACATATACTAAGAACATAAACAGAACAAGTGTAACTTTCATAAAGGTACAAAAAAATGCCCAATATTTATTTTAGAAATTTAAAAGATGAAGCAGAACCATTCGAAGATGTTCAACAAGCATGGTTTTGGTTTATAAATGCTAATCAAGCAAAAAACGATGGCGCACAAATAATCGCAGGTGAGGGGGTGGTACAACGCCCATGTGAGCCAAATGACATATTGAATATTCTAAATCGTCTATATCGTAATCGCCGTCTATTAATAGACCATCTAAGAGTTCTGAGATTTTACGGAGTAAGAATGATGCCCCCTGACCCATATCGTCCAAAAGAAATCACAGCTTCAAAATTATGGAACGAAGCAATGGATATGTTAGAGGAAATATTCATAAGCAAAGGAATAGTGCAGGAAAAACAACTAACAAATTATATCCATACAAAAAATATATATACATCAAATAATGCGATAAACAATATGGAAGGATATGGACATGCTTGATAAAATTGAAAGCCTTACAAATAATATAGAACAGGCATATGTTGTATTTTCTGGCAAAGCAGATTTACCATGGCTTAAAATTCTTAAACCAGGTTTCCGTCATTGTTTCGTTTTGTTAAAAGATGATAAAAATTGGATAAGTATAGACCCTTTATCCCACCATACAGAAATACAAATACATCACGTTCCCACCGATTTTGATTTACCTTTATGGCTTACCTCCAGAGGAAATATAGTAATGCCTGCAAAAATGAATAAGGAAAATAAAAAACCAGCACCCTTAATGCCATTTACCTGTGTAGAAGCAGTAAAAAGAATATTAGGTATTCATTCACGTATCATATTCACACCATGGCAGCTATACAGACATTTGGCTGTATAGCAAAGAAAATCGAACAAAAAATAGGAGAAAAAAATGGGAAGCTTAAGTTCTCGCCCAAAGGCACCTGCTGTGCAAAAGCCGATAATAATTTATCAAACAGCACCATCACCTACAAATCAGGTAAAATCAGTTATATCCAGTAAAAATCAGCCCCTCAAAAATCAAACGAAAGAGAATCAAAATATAGGCGATATTTCTTCAAAATCTATCCAAAGTAATAAAAGAGAAGAAAATCTTCTAAACAGATATCGTGGACGTCTAGGTACTGTAAAGACAGGGTTTAAGGGATTGCTGGATAGTAGAATAGCTAGAAGAAAATCACTCTTGGGAGAATAAAATCACTAAGAGCAAAAATAAGGAAATATCAAATGCAAACACAGGAAATTATAAAATCCTATAATGAGGCAAAAGAAAGCCGCTCTAACTGGGAAAATTTATGGCAAGAATGTTATGATTACGCTTTGCCACAAAGAAATAATTCATCTTCTTTATCTAAGGGTCAACAAAGGACTAACTATATATTCGACGCAACCGCAATGGACTCCGTAGACCAGCTTGCGGCAAGTCTTTTAGGAAATCTAACACCACCGTGGAGCCAATGGTTTGGTTTTAAACCAGGGTCAGAAATTTCACAAGAACAAGCAGAATCATTATCGCCAATCCTTGAAAATGCAGCAAAATCCATGCATTCACATTTTGATAAATCAAACTTTGCCATAGAAATGCATCAATGTTTTCTTGATTTAATCGTTGCAGGTACTGCATGCCTTTATTTTGAAGAGGCAGAGCCAGGAAGCTTTTCAGCCTTTCGTTTTAAAGCAATTCCACTAAACACAATCGTTATGAAAGAAGGAAATAGCAACCTTCTAGATAATAGTTTCCGTACCTCCAAATTAACTCTTGAACAAATTCAAGCGCGCTGGCCTTATGCAAATATCGAAGATTCATATTTTAAAAAATCAGAAAAAGACATGGATTTAAAATATGAAGTAATGGAATCTGTAACAGCTTTGGAGCAAGGCTATCAATATACAGCTTTTATCAATGAAGATAAAAAAGAAAAAATAATCTTGAATGATATGCGTTTAAATCACACTCCCTTTATAAATTTTCGCTGGATGAAATCACCAGGGGAAATATACGGGCGTTCCCCCGTAATGAAAGCTTTACCAGATATAAAAACCGCCAATAAAGTGGTAGAGCTTATCTTAAAAAATGCCTCAATTGCCGTAACAGGAATATGGCAAGCCGATGATGATGGTGTATTAAATCCCGCTAATATAGAGTTAAAACCAGGTACAATAATCCCAAAAGCAGTAGGCTCACAAGGTCTAAAACCTCTTGAAATGCCAGGAAATTTTGACCTTTCACAACTTGTGTTGCAGGATTTACGCTCTCGTATTCGTCATTCATTATTGACTGATAAGCTAGGTCAAATAAGCGATAGAACCATGACCGCAACCGAAGTTCTAGAACGTTCAGCAGAAATGGCATTATTATTAGGGGCAATATATGGACGTTTACAAACTGAGCTTCTAACCCCTCTTGTAAAACGTGCTTTTGCTATATTAAAACGCAGAGGAGAAATCCCAAACGTAAATCTAGATGGCAGGCTTGTTGAGCTTGATTATCGTTCCCCCCTTGCCAGAGCGCAAGGTCAAAGAAATGTCCAAAATATACTTTTCTGGTTGCAAACTGTGCAAGCAATGGGAACAGAAGCAATAGAAACTGTAGATATGGCAGGAACAGCCAGATATTTAGGAGATGCGCTAGGCGTGCCTTCAGACCTTATCAAAAATGATATTACAACAATAAATCTATAAAAGGAAAAATCAAAATGCAAAATATACCACAAAAATTTCTAAACCCCGAAACAGGGGAGCTAAATACACAATCTTTGTTAAACTCATATTTAGAGCTTGAGAAAAAACTCTCAACCATGATACCTAAACCAGAGGACGAAGAAGGAAAATTAAATCTTTTAAAAAATCTAGGACTGCCAGAAACACCAGAAGAATATGAAGTTGATACATCTCATGGTCTTTTCGATGTTGACCCTGAGCTTAACTCAACCCTTCATGCAAAAGGATTCACCGCCGACCAAGTACAGACAGTTTATGACCTAGCAGCAGAAAAATTAGTACCTTTAATAATGGAAATGAGTGCCGAATTTAACGCAGAACGTGAAGTGGAAAAATTAGTTAACCATTTCGGTGGGGAAGAAAAATGGCAAGAAGTTTCAAGGCAAATATTAAATTTTGTCCAGCAAAATCTACCAGAAGAAATATTATCAAATCTATCAAATTCTTATGATGGAGTAATAGCTTTGTACAAAATGATGAAATCAGAACAACCAGAAATTTCTCCTGAAAATGCAGCTATCTCAGAGTTGGACGAAAAACAAGTTCGCTCAATGATGCGTGACCCTAGATATTGGAAGAAAAAAGACCCATCATATATTGAAAAAGTTTCAAATGCTTTTGAAAAACTATATGGTAGCAAATAATAAAAAATAAATGATATTCCCTCTCTTGTATTATGAGGTATGCCCCCCAAGAGAGGGAGTTTTATTAAACAGAATTGATGTATATAAGTTAATGCATTTGTGAATTTGCAAATTCAGAAGCAGTATAATCGTCAATAACTCTTTGAAAACCATTTTTGGCAGCAGATGTTATCTGTTCAAATTTCATAGCAACATGACCATTACTTTTACGAATAACTCTTGCTAAAGCATGAACATCTACTATGTCATTGCTTATTTTAAATTTTAAAGCTACGTCCATAACCTTCCCAAGAGCATAAGTTCTCTCATCACATGAAAGAAGTACACCACCAGTACTCCAATTTTCAACAGGAACAGTCACGCCATCAATCACACTAACGCATATATCATGATTACGCCTAGATGATTCCCTTCTACTTTGAAAATCTTTATCTAACGATGTTTCATTTGCTGATTGGTTAAACATGTATAAACCCCTTATTTTTTTAGGTTAATCGTCCCCTCTATTACATAGAAGAATATTAATATAAACTGGTTTACACACTCTAATACTACCTTAATCGACTCTTTTATAAATAATCACTCATATCAACCAGAAAATCAAAACTTTTTTTATGTTTTCTAATAGATATAAACGG
>JALTZE010000319.1 GCA_027051315.1 Micavibrio sp. | reverse complement strand
CTATTAACTTAAGTAAATTCGGTGGTTTGCAATATTTTATAGCTAATTTAATTATTAAATTGGTCATATTTTCCCAATATTGGGAAAATATGGTGGGGCTTGAAACAATTATACTTACATGATATGCCTGTGGTTGTATTTATTATATATTTTTTATTTAAAGTTTTGAGTGGTGGTTTTTTATGAAATCTAAATCTTGTAGAGTTGCTTTAAGTGCCTTGCTTCATGATTTGGGAAAAATAACACAGCGGGCAAAAATTTATGGTAAGGGACACCCTCGTATAGAGAGTAATAAAACAATATATTGCCCTTCTCATAAAGAGGGGGGCTATTATTCACATATTCATGCCGCATGTACGGCAATATCTATAGATGAATTGGAGCCTTTTTTTCCTGATATTCAAAATGGTGATGTTAGCCCGTTTTCCTCTAGAGATACTCAAGATGTCAAAAGTAAGGATTATAAAGAAATCACTGATTGTTTATCAAATGCTGCGGCTTGCCATCACAAACCTGATACATTTTTGCAATGGTGTATTGCTATTGCAGATCGCATAGCCTCAGGTTTTGAAAGGGAAGAATTTAATAAATATAACAAATCAAAAGAAAGTAGTAATTTTATATGTACTGAACTACTAACCATTTTCGAACAAATTAAAAATGAGAGCGAAGACTACGAATTTGTATATCCTCTAACACATCTAACCCCCAAAAGTATTTTTCCGATAAAAAAACGAAGTAGAAAAGAAGGTGTAGCTGCTAGCGAATACGAAAAATTGTGGAAGCAGTTACTTGAGGGTATAAAGAAAATACCTGTATCGCACAGGAAAAAATGGGAATTATGGTTGGATCATTTTGATACTCTTTGGTTGACTATATCGCACGCTGTACCATCTGCAACAGCTTTTGGTATAAAACCGGAAGTATCATTATATGATCACTGTAAGACGACAGCTAGTTTAGCTGTTGCTATTTGGCGTTATCATGTTGAAACAAATGATGAGAATAAAGATAGTGTTAAGTCAGATTGGGAGACAGAAAAATTTTTATTAATACAGGGCGATTTTTTTGGTATTCAAGATTTTATATTTAAGGGTGATACTGTAACAGATGCAAAGATTGCTAAGTTGTTACGAGGGCGTTCATTTTTTGTTTCTTTACTTTGCGAGTGTGCTGCACTTAAAATTTTAGATGCTTTAGAATTGCCTTCAACCTCACAAATTATTAACGCAGCGGGTAAATTCTTAATTGTCGCACCTAATACACCAAAAACAAAAGATAAATTAAAAGAATTACAAGAGATATTTAATAAGTGGTTTGCTGATAATACCTTAGGATTAGCAGGAATAGGTATCGCTTCTTGCGCGGCATCTCCTAATGATTTTGTTAGTAACGGAGAAAAGCCCTTCTTTAGCAGGCTTACAGCTAGGCTAGTAGCAGAGTTGGATAAGGTTAAGTTACAACGTATGAATTTGTGCGATAGTAATCATTCGCCTGTTATTAATGTTGATTATAAAGATGGTGTTTGTCCTTACGACAACAGATTGCCTATTAACTCCACAGATAAAAAAATGAATAAGCTTAATGAAGACCAAATTAAAATTGGGGAGCTTCTAGCAAAAGAATAT
>JALTZE010000318.1 GCA_027051315.1 Micavibrio sp. | reverse complement strand
TTTCCCATAATCTAATTATATGCAAAGCTTTATCAGTAACTATTTCATTTGTAAAAACTGTTTTCGCATAAATATATAATGAATCTGCAATATTTACATCTTCTATTGACTGGGGAATATTAGAACCCATTCTTTCGCATTTATCGGCAAGTACAATATTTAGATTCTTTGCTACCCCTTTCATTTTTCTTGCTTCAATGGCTTCTATACGAGCATTTTGCAAAGCTTCATATATTTCTCTGGCTTGTAGATTTGTAGGAGCATGTTGCTTATGAAATTCATCATTTTTGTGAAGTAATCTAATAGCCCTAAGGTCTGCAGCTCCCCGAACTAAATCCTTATCAACAAAATCGGGACAGGGCAAACGTGATGCTCCTTCTGGCATTTTAACAGGTCTATCAGGAATCTCTGCCGCAGCAAATGATATATCTATATCTTTTTTACCAGATAAAGCACGCAATGTTGCTGCTACTGCCCGTTTAAATTCTTCTATTTCTTTTTCTTCTTTTTGCATATTAGATTATATGCCTATATAGGCTCTACGCCAAAACATCTTTGGTAATATTCAATAATGATGGGCTGTTCTAATTCATCACATTTATTAAGGAAACTAAGCCTGAAAGCTATTTCCTGATTATTAAAAATATGAGTATTCTCCGCCCAGCTAAGAACAGTTCTTGGCGACATAGTTGTCGAAACATCACCATTTTTAAACCCGTTTCTTACCAGATTAGCAAGTCTGACCATGTTTCTTACTTCTTCTTCGCTGTAATTTGGATGTTTAGAAGTAACTATTTTTACTTCATCATCTTCGGAAAGATAGTTTAAAGTTGTAACAATATTCCACCTATCCATTTGTCCCTGATTTATCTGCTGTGTACCGTGATAAAGTCCCGTAGTATCACCAAGACCAATAGTATTAGCAGTGGCAAATAATCTAAAAGCAGGGTGAGGGCGAATAACAATATTTTGGTCAAGTAAGGTAAGTTTGCCTTCATTTTCAAGGATACGCTGTATAACAAACATAACATCAGGACGCCCAGCATCATATTCATCAAATATTAATGCAACTGGATTTTGTACCGACCATGGAAGAAGACCTTCCTTATATTCTGTTATTTGTTTTCCTTCCTTAAGGACAATCATATCTTTGCCCAAAAGGTCAATTCGACTGACATGGGAATCAAGATTAATCCTAACGCATGGCCAGTTCAGCCTTGCGGCTATTTGCTCTATATGAGTTGATTTACCTGTTCCATGAAATCCTTGCACCATTACACGCCTGTTATGAGCAAATCCCGCTAAAATAGCTAATGTAGTGTCTTTATCAAAATGATAATTTATATCTTCATCAGGAACATTTGCCGTTGGTTCACTAAAACCAGGAACACTCCAATCTATATCAATTCCAAATGTTTCTTTTACATTAAATTTTTTATCAGGGATAGTAGTGTACTTTCCCTCTTTATTCTTAATAGTGGTTATATCAAAAGAAGGGCTAGCAGGTTCATTGCCCATATATGCGTCTGTCATGTTTTCATCCTGTTATATATTTATTACATGATATTATAGAGTAATGTATCAGGAAGCTATTCTTTACAACAATACCATATAATGTAATTTCAAATTT
>JALTZE010000317.1 GCA_027051315.1 Micavibrio sp. | reverse complement strand
ACTCTGATATTATCGATGATTTCTATATCAAGCTTTCCTATATCAGAGGCAAAACAAGATAATTTGTTTGAAAATTTCTTGTATTTTTTATCAAGAGTAAATCCTGCGGCGAAGTTGTTTCTTTTTACGAGATTATTTTCTGGATTTATGTCTGTTACAATCAAAGGTTTTGAGGTTGATGCAAGCCTGAAGCGATTTATATCTGCGTAGTTTTCTGTCATTGGAAAACGGGGAAGCAACATAATATCGGAATTTTTATAGGCTATTCCTGATTGCTGCCCTAAGGCTGCTTCAAATCCAGCATTTTTTACTGCTTTTTTATATATTTGGCTGTTTTCTCCAAAGGGATAGGCAAAAAAATCTGCCTTTTTTCCAGTTTCTTCGCGATATTTTGATATTGCGTTATTTATGTTTAAGGTTATTTCTTCTTTTGTTTTATTTGTTAAGTGAGCGTACGATGCTGTATGCAATCCAATAGTTACAAGTTTGTTTTTTTCCAGTTTTTTAAGCTCTTCCCATGAGATATGGCTAGGTTTATTTGAGGAAAGAGAATTTGTGGATATAAATATTGTATAAGGTAATGAATTTTTATTTAATAATGGAAAAGCATTTTTAAGTGCTGATTTATATCCACCGTCAAAAGTTATAACTATAGTTTTATCTGGCACCTTAATTTCATTTTTTATAGCGTGGATAGCATCTTTTAATGATATTACATTGTAATTATTTGATATTATCTCTTTTATATGTTCTTTGAACTGTTCTACTGTGATGCTTGTATCTGGGTGTATTTCTTCGCCTATACGGCTGTAGGAAAATATAGTTATAGAATTTTGTCCTGCTGTTGCTTGGTCAGGAAGAAGTAGAATTACCAGAAGTGTTAAGAAAACTAGATTTTTCATTATGGATAAATTAATATCGCTTTTTTAGAGAAGTTTCCAGAAAAATAATGAAAATTAGTTTGTATAATCAGGAAAGATTTAAATGTCAGAATATATGATTGCAATTGATAGTTCTTTAGCAGGTTATGGTATCGCGGTGGGGGAGCATGATGGTAATGTTATAATTTCTAAAAATATAAATAATAATAAAGGGCAGGCAGAGTTTCTTGTACCAATGATGGAAGAAGCTATGAAAGAAGCTGGTATTGAATATAAGGATATAAATAAAATTATTACAACTATAGGTCCTGGTTCTTTTACAGGGATAAGGATTGGATTATCCACAGCTAGGACGCTTGCACTTACACTTGGTATTAAGGCGGAAGGGGTTTTAACTACTGATGTTATTGCTGCTTCATATTTTGAAAATAATATGAGTGATAATCTATGTGTATTATTGGAAACAAGAAGGCGGGATTATTATTATTCTTTATTTGGTAAAGAAGGGGAATGTAAAGTAGAAGTAGCAAATCTGTCAGGTGATGATATTTTGAAAAAGTTGAAAAATGTTAAAGAGGTTGTTGCTATTGGTGATGCTGTTCCTAGATTTATAGATGAGTACGGAGACGTTTTTAGTGAATATAATGATGAATATTCTTTTATAGATGTTGCTGCTATTATTCGTAATTATAAAAGGCTTAATATTTATGATGATGGTCCTGTTTATCTAAGGGGGGCTGATGTTAGTTTTTCTAAAA
>JALTZE010000316.1:998-1643 GCA_027051315.1 Micavibrio sp. | reverse complement strand
TCATCATTCATTGCGCTTGCAGGCTCTGGTCGAAACAAAGATTTGAATTCATGGTATTTTTAATTTTAAACAAAACTTTCGAGGGTTTCATTAAATTGTTTTTTGTTTTCCTTAATTTAAAGATTGCCCAATTTTTCTTCTTCTAATTTAGCTATCCAAATTTATCGGAAAAACACCAACTTTTATAAAATTTGTATCCACAGCCATTGCCCACCTTCTACTTAATTCCCATTGATCCAAAATTGTATATCGTATCAGTCGGAGCTTGTTCATTTGGGGCTGGATGAAAATCCGCGCATTATGTTATCTATGATCATTTTCTGAGGACTAATTTGGTCTTGCTCACTGCTAATAAGTCCTGAATTGCCAAAGGAAATTACTGCGTCAACAAGCTGGGACAGAATCATATCCCGTTGTTGATCAGTCGATGCTGATTCAACAAAAGCTGCTATACAATTTGCAACTCTCTGCCTATGAAGATTATGGTTATACATGTGAAGACTTGCACGAAATATTTTAAGAAAATAAATAGCAAGGGTGCCTATACCAAGCAGGATAGTTATCCGTAGTGCTGAATAGTATGCTATTTGAATTGCATTGTTTTCAACCAATATTACTTTTTTACTATTGTAAAAAATTAATGCA
>JALTZE010000316.1:0-988 GCA_027051315.1 Micavibrio sp. | reverse complement strand
AAAGCCAAAAAATAAAAATAAACAGACTGAAGAGAGAAAAGCCCAAATAATAATTTGCTTTTTTAAATCATTTCTCGCTTCAGCAAATTGGATTTGAGCTTCTTTTATTGATATCTTTTGGGCTGTTTGACGCGCCTTTGCTTCAATCTCTTTCGCTCGTTTTGCTGCATCATCTAAAATACTTTCCATTTGGGCTTTAAGCTGATTCACATAATTTCTATAATCCCTTTGCAATAACCCAATTGATTCGATTTGGGCTGCTATAAAGCCAGGCATTAAATCCAAAATATGGTCATAATGCTTGTTGAATTCTTGACGAATTTGATCTTTTTCATTAACATATTCTCTTTCTTGTTTTTTAGAATGTTGCTCCATTATGTTTATAAGGTAATTAATTTGACTTTGAAGGTTGTTGATTAAAGTGTTGCTCACGTGTGGCGCTACTTCAATTGCTACTTTGAATTTGGCCTTCAAGTCATCGATCTTATGCTGTAGATCATTACTTAGAGAAGCGGTGCCTAAATTTGGCCTCAAAAATGCCTCATGATCTAGACTATTAAATTTTTCAATAACGCTTTTTAAACTTGTAATTTGTGGGGAGTCTGCCATTATAGAATACCTGAAAAATTAATCAATTTAGCTCTGTTTTTTAAAATTATAGGGTTTCACAAAAAAGCCAATTGTGACAAAAATAATTGATAGCACAGATAGAAGCAAGCACTTTATTTTTCGTGGCTTAGCGAATGAAGTTTGACTTTCCTGCACCCCCATTCACACCAATATTCGCGCTGCAACGAATCACGAGCGGCAGCGAAAAATTCTTTCCTGCCCCGTCACGCCTAAATGTTATTGTCTGGTATCATAGAAAACACGACGTTATGGCCTCCTAATGGCGGCGCCTGGTGCTTTTGGAGCTGGAGCAAAGCAGAAAGCCCGAATCCAAAAAAAAATCACGCCAAGGCGCCAGGTCCGCCAAGAAATACTCTCG
>JALTZE010000315.1 GCA_027051315.1 Micavibrio sp. | reverse complement strand
TATCTTTTTTATCTTCTATTTTATTTGTATCTTGTAACTGATTACTTCCTTTATTTTCATCCGCAAATACCTTTTCTTCCTCCTGTTTTGCTTTCTCAGAAGATACAATATTTGTCCTGGAATTTTCTTTACCCACCTGCTTCTTCTTACCAAACATATCTCTACCCTAACTATTTTTGAATATATCCAAAAATGAAGTTAAACCTCCTTTGGATTGTTTAATATTCTCTTTTTTCTGTTCAAACATACCAGATACAAGAGATATAACTTGAGCTAAAACAGTTGAACCTCCTTTTATTTTCGATAAATCATCTCCTTTACTTTCTACCCTTCCCCATATTTTGGGTTCATAATCTAACATCAAAGAAATTTTAAAATCTAATGATGTTTCAATATCACTCTTTTGAATATCATAACCAGCCAAAAATCCCTTCATATTAACAACTAGCCTAATATCATCTTCTTCACCACCACGTTGCGCCGAAATATCATTAATAAGCGTCCGACACGAACGCAAAGAAGGTAAACTGGCATTTGTAACAAGGATAATCCTATTTGCTTTTCTTAATATTATTTTTTTCAAATAAGAAGGTGACATGGACAAATCAATACATAAAACCGGATATTTGCTCATCAACTTATCTATAAGCACCTCAAAATCCTGTCCCGAAACTTCATCTTCTAATAAATTATCAACACCTGTTGCGATGTAAGACAAGTTCTTACTTGCTTCTACCGTTAATCTTTGTAGCCCTTCTTCATCATCTTTAACAGCCATTTTACACGCTTCTGATAAAGTTGTAGTAGGCTCTTCACCTCCAATCGCTCGCGCAAGATATGACCACCCACCACAACAATCCATTACCACAGTTTTTTGCCCCATATCCTCAGATATTCCTTTAGCAAGGGCATAAGATATAGACGAAGTTCCAACCCCACCTTTTGCGCCTATCACACAAATTAAATTGCTTTGCGATAAGCCTACTTTATCTACCAATGATTTGGCAATAATATTAGAAAGGTCATCTCCACCCACAGGTCTAACCAAATAATCACTAATCCCCATTCCTACTAATTTGCGATATAATGATATATCATTAACAGGACCAATAACCATTGCGGATGTACCTTCATTACAATATTCCGCTAATTCCTCCAACGAATCCACAAATCCATCTTCGGTTGTTTCCGTTTCTAACAATAATAATTCTGGAGAGGACTGGCTTTTGTATAACTCTTTTGCCGTTGTTACATCTCCATCATATATCTGAATATCAACTCTAGCAAAGCGCCAGTCATCTTTAAGCTTTAAAACAGCATTTCTTGTGTCTTCATAAACACTAAATAGATGTATCCTAGAATTTGGTAACAAAACAGATAATTTGTCAGTTACTATATTATTCATAAACTTTCCCCACATATTGTAATCTTCTGGGACAACATAAAATATTAATTATAAAAAAATAATATATAGTTAATTACCAGAAGCTGTTTCACCATTAAGTGGCTGATTAGGAGTATCATCAAGATAGCTTTCCGACATATTACTGGACCTTCTTCCCTCGCCAGGAATTTTCGTATCATTACCCATCAAATCACGAGGTCTAGCTATCTGCTTAGCAAGCAAACCTTCAATTTCACAAC
>JALTZE010000314.1 GCA_027051315.1 Micavibrio sp. | reverse complement strand
TTTATAAACTAGCCATGAAATCACAGGCAGCAGCTATATTATCAATTCATAATGCATCGGTTAGTTTTAATAATAAGCCGATATTTGAGAGTCTGTCTTTTAATATTCATGAAAATGATAGAATTGCATTGGTGGGACGCAACGGGGCTGGTAAAACCACGCTCATGCGTATGATTACCGGTGATAAAGAGCTTGATGAAGGTGAACGTTGGGAAGAACCTGGTATTACGATTGGTTATATGCAACAAGATAATAAACCTAACCCCCAAATGACAGTATTTGAATATATTCACGCAGGTTTAAAGCCAGAAAAACAGACGGAAGAATATAATTATATGGTAGATATGGTGTTAGAGCCATTTGAGCTGCATGCAGAAGATAAAATGGGGAGTCTTTCTGGTGGGCAGATTAGGCGTGCTTGTCTTGCACGTTCATTAGTGGAAGAGCCTGATATACTTCTTCTTGATGAGCCTACAAATCATTTGGATTTATTTGCTATTGAATGGTTGGAAGAATATCTAAATAGTTATCGTGGTACTATTATGTGTATTAGCCATGATAAAGCTTTTCTTGCCAATATTACTAATAAGATTTTTTGGCTAGACCGTGGAAATATAAGAGTTTGTCCACGCGGATTTGGAAATTTTGATGAATGGTCGGCTGAGCTTTTGGAGCAAGAAGCAAGGGAGCTTGCAAAATTTAAAAAGCAAGTGGCTCAGGAGGTTGAATGGGCAAGCAGGGGAGTAAAAGCAAGAAGAAAGCGTAATATAAAGCGTCTTGAAGATATGAAAAAGGCTAGAGAGAAGCTTAAAGCTGATGTTAGTTCTTATAATCAGGCTACTCGTAAAATTGAATATAGTCCTGTTGAGAGTGTGGCTGCTGCTTCTAAGGCTGTGGCTGAATTTATAAATGTTAGCAAGTTCTTTGAGGAAGACCATGTAACTAAAAATATATTAAATAAATTTTCAATTAGGATACAAAGAAAAGACCGTATAGGGATTATTGGTAAGAATGGTTCGGGAAAGACAAGTTTTCTTAAAATGCTTATAGGGGAAATAAAACCTGATGCGGGGAAAATAAAAGTTGCAAGAAATTTGACAATTTCATATTTCGATCAAAAAAGAAGTGATTTGG
The DNA here is from genome assembly GCA_027051315.1 of Micavibrio sp. Taxonomy (GTDB): domain Bacteria; phylum Pseudomonadota; class Alphaproteobacteria; order Micavibrionales; family Micavibrionaceae; genus JALTZE01. The sequence continues at coordinate 526 of JALTZE010000314.1, read as the reverse complement.
TTGAAACTGATTCTTTATGGAAAACCTTGTGTCCTAATGGTGGGGATTATATAGAAGTAGGGGATAAAACTAGACATGTTTGCGGTTATTTAAAAGATTTTATGTTTGACCCAGCTATTGCAAGGGAGAAAGTAAGTACTTTATCTGGTGGGCAGAAAAATAGATTGATGTTGGCGAAGATATTGGCAAATCCTGGTGATTTTTTGATATTAGATGAACCTACTAATGACCTTGATATGGATAGTTTAGATATGTTGGAAGAGATTTTATCAGCATATCAAGGAACATTGTTTGTTGTTAGTCATGATAGAGATTTTCTTGACCAAACTGTAAGCAAAACTTTGGCTTTTGAGGGAGATGGAAAGGTTGATTTGTATGTGGGTGGATATTCAGATTATATGGAAACTTCTGGTAAGAAAGCTAAGCTTGATAGGCATGGTGGTGAAAATATAAAGGAAAAAGGAAAAGTAAAAGAGGAAATTAAAAAGAAACAAAAGGCTAAAAAACTTTCATATAAGCTGCAATA
>JALTZE010000313.1 GCA_027051315.1 Micavibrio sp. | reverse complement strand
AAGCAAAAATTTATATTCGTAGGAACAAAATTATGAAAACATCCATAATAGTTTTTCCAGGCACAAAATGTGAAAAAGATATGGCAATGGATGTTGAAAAAATATCGGGAAGAAAGGCCAATATGATATGGCACAAAGAAACTGATATAGGCAATCCAGATATTATAATTCTTCCAGGGGGGTTTTCATATGGTGATTATTTAAGATGTGGAGCGATGGCGGCACACTCCCCCATTATGCAAGAAGTCATAAAAAAAGCTAAAAATGGCACAAAAATATTAGGAGTATGTAATGGTTTCCAAATGCTTGTTGAAACAAAACTTTTACCAGGAGCTCTTTTGCATAACAGAACTCTAAAATTTATATGCAAACAAGTAAATTTACGTACAGAAACCAACAACAGCCCATTCACACAAAATATGAACAAAGGAGATATAATAAAAGTTCCGATAGCTCACGGCGAAGGAAACTATTTTGCAGATGAAAAAACCATAAAAACATTAGAGGATAACGACCGTATAGCTTTTAAATATTGTAATGAAAAAGGTGAAATAGACGAAGAATCTAACCCAAATGGCTCAATCAATAATATCGCTGGCATTTTCAGTGAAGATAAAAAAATATTAGGCATGATGCCACACCCTGAAAATTCAATATTAGATTATCAGGCAAACCAAAACGGAAAATCATTATTCGAAGGAATCTTAAAAGAAATAGCTTAATATAATCATTAACAAACATAATAATTATCTTTGAGGATAGCTATAAAGGTAGCATAAAATGGCAAATACAGCAAAAAAAATTAAAACACCCAATTTTAACGAACCAGAAGTAACAAAAGAATTATCAGCCACATTTGGTTTAAATAGTGATGAACATGATTTGATGCTAAAAATAGTTGGTCGCACCCCAACCTATACAGAAGCAGGAATATTCTCCGTCATGTGGTCTGAACATTGTTCATATAAATCATCAAGATTTCACTTAAAAAAATTACCAACAGAAGCACCATGGGTAATTGACGGTCCAGGTGAAAATGCAGGAGTTATTGATATAGGAGATGGTCAAGCAGCTATTTTTAAAATGGAAAGCCATAACTCTCCATCTTTTATCGAACCATATCAAGGCGCAGCCACAGGCGTAGGTGGCATAATGCGTGACGTTTTCACAATGGGCGCAAGACCAATTGCCAATATTAACGCTTTAAGATTTGGTGAACCCTCAAATGAATTAACAAAACATATTATTTCAGGAGTAGTCGGCGGAATCGCAGGCTATGGCAATTGCATGGGCGTACCCACAGTTGGAGGAGAAACTAATTTCCATGCTGATTATAATGGCAATCCTCTTGTTAACGCTATGACCGTTGGAATAGCAAATACAGATAAAATATTTCGTGCCGCAGGGGCAGGAATAAATCAACCAGTTGTATATATAGGTGCAAAAACAGGAAGAGATGGTATCCACGGCGCAACCATGTCATCAGCAGAATTTGACGATGAATCCGAATCCAAAAGACCAACAGTACAAGTAGGCGACCCATTCACCGAAAAACTTCTTTTAGAAGCTTGCCTTGAACTAATGAAACAAGATGCAATTATATCCATACAAGATATGGGAGCAGCAGGGCTTACATCTTCTTCTGTGGAAATAGCCGCCAAAGGAAATATAGGTGTGGAACTTAATCTTGACCATGTTCCGCAAAGAGAAGAAATGATGTCCCCATATGAAATCATGCTTTCAGAATCTCAAGAAAGAATGTTGCTTATACTAAAACCAGGAAAAGAAGAGCTCGCAAAATCCATAATGGAAAAATGGGATATTGATTTTGCGGTAATAGGTAAAACAACCAAAGACCAGCGCCTAAAAATAAACATGTATGGTAAATGTTGGTGCGATATTCCTGTTCCTCCTCTTGTTGATGAAGCACCCGAATATGAAAGACCATATATAAAATCTAAAAAGGCAGAAGAAATTGAAAACAACTCATATAATTTTCCAGAAGGAGGAGTTATAGAAGCACTAAAAACTTTGATGGAATGCCCCGACCTTGCTTCAAAAAGATGGATATGGGAACAATATGACTCTTTGGTACGTGGAGAAACAATCTACGGGCCAGGAATTGCAAATACTCAAAGCGAGCGTGCAGCAGATGCCGCAATCGTAAAAATTTATGAAACTAAAAAAGCACTGGCAATAACATCAGATTGTACACCAAGATATTGTAAAGCAAATCCTGTAGAAGGTGGAAAACAAGCCGTTGCCGAAAGTTACAGAAATATATGTGCCACAGGTGCAACTCCTTTGGCTGTAACTAATAATCTTAATTTTGGTAACCCAGAAGTACCAGAAATTATGGGGCAATTCGTAGAATGCCTTGAAGGAATGGGAAAAGCATGTAAAGAACTAAATTACCCGATAGTATCAGGTAACGTATCTTTATATAATGCAACAAACGGTAACCCAATATCGCCAACTCCTGTAATTGGAGGTGTTGGGCTAATCCAAGATATAAACAAAGCCACAGGCATAGGATTCACATCAGAAGATGAAATAATATATGTAATAGGCAAAACAAACGGCCATCTTGGACAATCTCTTTTCTTAAGGGAGATAGCAAAACAAGAAGAAGGCAACTCTCCTTTTGTTGACCTCAAAGAAGAACGCAAAAATGGTCAATTCATAAGAAAATGCATTGATATAAAAGCAATATCAGCATGTCATGATATATCAGATGGTGGAATTGCTGTTGCTGTTACTGAAATGGCGCTTGCTTCAAATATAGGTGCCAAAATTTCAGGAGAAGACAGCGCAAAATTCTGGTTCGGAGAAGACCAATCCAGATATATCATATCAACAAAAACTCCAGAAGAATTTGAAAAAATTGCTGATGAAAATAATATTGAAATATTAAAAATAGGCTCTACAGGAGGTAATGAAATATCAATAAATAATAACAATATATCTATCAAAACTTTACTAGAAATAAATGAAGCATGGCTTCCACAATATATGGCTGGATAAAATAATAATTTTGATATATAAGATATATATAATATATTTGCACAAAATTTATACAAAAGACTAAAAACATGGCTATAGATGCAGAAACATTAGAACAACTTATAAAATCAGGCATACCCGATGCGCAAGTACATATCGAAGATTTGCGAGGTGATGGTGACCACTATATGGCATATGTCATATCACCTGCTTTTATAGGAAAAACAAGAGTTCAGCAACATAGAATGGTCTACGAAGCTTTACAAGATAAAATGGAAGAAGAGCTTCACGCCTTAGCATTACAAACGTCAGTGCCGGAAAATAATCAATAACTAAATAACATATAACCAAATAAAATAAGGGAGATTGCAAAATGGAAAATGTTGTATTTGAGAGAATAAAAAAAGATATATCAGAAAATGATGTTGTTTTATATATGAAAGGAACACCTATATTTCCTCAATGCGGTTTCTCAGCAGCAGTTGTACAAATTCTTTCTCAACTTGGAGTAAAATTCAAAGGAATAAACATATTAGAAGACAACGATATTAGACAAGGTATAAAAGACTATGCTAACTGGCCTACTATACCCCAATTATATATAAAGTCAGAATTTATTGGTGGCTGTGATATAGTACGCGAAATGTACGAAACAGGTGAGCTAGAACAACTCCTAAAAGAAAAAGAAATAGAATTTATTTGCGCCGCTTAATATAGGTGAATATATCTAATTTTATAATTAATTGGATTATAATCTAGGCAATTTATTATCTCTATGCACGTAGCAAGATATAATTAATCCAAAAGATATTAACGCTGCAAGCATAGATGTACCTCCATATGAAACTAATGGCAAGGGAGCTCCTACAACGGGTAGAAGCCCCATAACCATGCCTATATTTATAAATACATATAATGAAATATTAATAGTAAGCCCCAATGCCAAAAGCTTGCTATATACATGTCTGCATTTATACGCTATCCATATTCCATATATAAAAACCAAAGAAAATATAAAAAGCAAAAATAAACCTCCTGTTAGCCCCCATTCTTCCACCCACAAAGTAAAAATAAAATCAGTTTGTTTTTCTGGTAAAAAGTTGAGATGGCTTTGCGTACCTTGCATAAATCCTTTTCCTTCTATTCCACCAGAGCCAATCGCTATTTTTGACTGGGTAATATGATATCCAGCACCCAACGGGTCACTTTCAGGATTGAGAAAAGTCCTTACCCTTTGCTTTTGATATTCATGCATAAATTGCCATATAATAGGTATAGAAGCTCCAACACCAACTATCGCAGTAATAAACAACCATAAAGGAACGCCCGCCAAAAACATAACAGCGCCACCCACCATTACAATCATCAAAGAAGTTCCAAGGTCAGGTTGTAATAATACAAGCCCAACAGGAGCAAAAATAAGAGCCAAAGGAGGAATAAGCATCCATAATCTTCTTACATCTTCAATCCTTGTATTATGATAAAATTTTGCCAAAGCCATAACAACAGCAATCTTCATTAATTCGGAAGGCTGTAATTTCATAAAGCCAAGGTCAATCCATCTTTGCGCTCCCATACCAATATGTCCCATAACTTCAACAATCATCAACAATATAAAACCGCCTATAAAGGCAAGATATGAGAGCTTAAACCACCATTTTATATCAATTAAGGCGATAAAAAACATTACACCCATTCCAAGAATAAATCTTATAATCTGCTTTGATGCCCATGGGTCAAAACTCCCCCCCGCAGCTGAATATAAAGAAATAAAACCAACACAAGCAATAATGACAATTAGGAAAACAAGCCCCCAGTTAATCTCCATAACTTTCTGCCCAAAAGTAATATCCTTAAATGTCAGTGAGCTATATTCTTTCACTTTATCCTCTCGGGTCTTTTAATTGGTTTTATACTTGCCGAACCATGATAATCCTGTCCCGCAGGTTTTAATATTACCGAAGCAGGATTTCTATTTTGCACTTCTTGTAATATATCTTTTGCTATAGGAGCAGCAACAGAAGAACCACCTCCACCATGTTCAACAACTACTGCACATACATATTTTGGGTTTGAAACAGGAGCATAACCAACAAATAACGCATGATGCCTATATTTCCAAGGAAGTTCAGAATTTAAAACACCTTGTTTTCTTTGTTCCATTGTAATTCTTGCAACTTGAGCCGTTCCTGTCTTACCACCAAACATATATTTTTTATCTTCTATTCTTGAAGCTTTTGCCGTCCCCTTTTTCCCATTCACAACTTCGTACATACCTTTAATAACAAAGTCCAGATGCTTTTTATTTACTCCTATATGCTTCCAGTTTTTATCTTTTCCAGCAACATTACCGACATATCCAACTACCCAAGGTTCCACTGCATAACCACCATTAACAATTCTGGCAGTCATTGTCGCAAGCTGCATAGGAGTTGCTTGTATTGACCCTTGACCTATACTGGAAATAATTGTTTCACCAGGATGCCACATTTCACCATATTTACCCATTTTCCAACTTTTATCAGGTACTAACCCAGCCTTTTCCTCAAGAAGCTCAAAATCAAGTTTATGCCCAAGACCAAATCTTCTTGCCATATCAGCAATCTTATCTATACCTATTTCAGTAGAAATTTTATAAAAAAATGTATCACAAGATTCTGCCAAAGCATCTACCAAATCAACAGAGCCATGCCCTGCCCTCTTCCAGCAGTGAAATCTATCTTTACCAAAATCATAATAACCTTTGCAATATTCCGTGCTATAAGCATTTATCACACCCGCTTCAAGACCAGCCAAAGCAGTTATCATCTTAAATGTTGAACCAGGGGGATATTGCCCTGCTACTGCTTTATTATTAAGAGGTAAAGTAGGGTCGGAAATAAGCTCTTCCCACTTGCTAGCCGACATGCCTTTAACAAAATCATTAGAATCAAACGAAGGATGCGAAACCATAGAATATATTGCACCCGTTTGTGCGTCCATAATTACTGCCGAAGCACTTTTTTCTACGGATAATCGTTTTTGTACAAATCTTTGAAGCTCTGCATCAATAGAAAGACGAACCCTGCTGCCCGCTTTTGGAGGAAATCGGCTAAGCTCTCTTACTTCTCTTCCTGATACATTTACTTCTACCTCTGCCCTGCCTATAACCCCTCTTATCTGTTTATCAAGTACTTTTTCAATACCAGTTTTTCCAATGCGAAAACCAGGCAAACTAAGGATTATATCATTACTAGATAAATCAGCCTTGCTAACCACCCCAACATATCCCACCAAATGAGCAGTAGCCGTACCATATGGATATGACCTTATTTCTCCTACATCAATCTGTATAGCTGGAAGCTCGGTAAGATTAACTTCTACCTTTGCTACATCCTTCCAACTAAGGCCATCTGAAACCTCCAAAGGCATATATTTGGCACTTCTTTTTGCCTTTTTTATAACAGAAGATATTTTTTTTGGCTCTATATCAATAATTTTAGAAAGCTTTTCCAAAGACGCTTTAAGATTATTTGTTTGTTCTGGAATAATTACAGCTCTAAAATCACGGTTATTAATTGCTAAAGGAACACCATATCTATCCAATATTTCCCCTCTTGAAGGAGCAAGAAGTTTTATATTAATCCTGTTTTTATCTGATAATGTTTTGTACTTTTCTCCTTGAGAAACTTGAAGCCACCCAAGCCTGGCCCCAAGTACAGATAACAAAACACCCTGAAGCCCCCCCACGAACAATGCTCGTCTGGAAAATATCCTATCTCTATCAAATTCCTGTTTTTTTCTTTTTGCCATAATTTAAATTTATAATTTTAATTGTATAAGGCAGAAATCAATTTAATAATTAATGCTCATGTTTTTCCACTGGTAACAATTTATGTACCATAATTAATATAAGAGCAACCAGAGGAAATAAAAGAACCGTAATACCCGTAGATATAATCACAGGAATAATATCACTCCATATGCCATAAAAAATTCCATATAAGAACCACTGAAACAAAGAAACCGCAGAACAAACAACAAAAAATAAGAACCATAATATGTAATATGGCACTCCCATAAGATAACGCCTTTGCCCCTTTATCCCCCAATAAACAAGAATAAAAGAAACAGCATTCGTACCAACAGGAGCCAAAGAAAGCAAATCAAGCAATATTCCACATAAAAATAACAACACAGCAGGAAAAAGCTTCGGGCGATAAACCGACCACAGAAACACAAACATCAATACAAATAGAGGCTTTATCTGCTCCGTAAATGATACTGAATAACTTACAACATTCAATGCAATAAAAATAATCAATAAAATATATGGGATACTATATCTCCATATTTTATCCCATACAGGAATATCAGGAGGTACAACCATCTATGGCAACTCTTTTTCATCTAAACGATTTATAAGATTGGGAATTTCTGGCATATCTACAATTTTTACATATCTAACTGAATTCATATCACTATAAGGCTTAACATATAAATTACCATTTTCACCCCTTAATACCTTTCCCACTGGCAAATTAGGGGGAAAAACACCACCATGACCAGATGTAACAACCCTTACCCCTTGCTCAACCTGACTATCAACAGGCAAATGTCTTAAATATGGCATATCTCCATTAGTTCCAGTAAGGATTGCCCTTTGATTACTTCCTTCAATCAACACAGGAATACGGGAATTAATATCAGTAAGCAGTAAAATTCTTGCCGTCTTTCTCCCAACTTCAACAATTCTACCTATAACTCCTTTCTCACCAATAACCGCCTGTCCCTTTTTAACTCCATCATCTAAACCTGCGCCTACTATATAACTATGGACATATAAATTCCCCGCATCTATATATACACGGGCAGTAACAAAACTATATTTCTTATCAATTTTAACGTTAAGTATCTCTCTTAATGAATTATTTTCAGCCTCCAACCTCAAAGCAACCTGATACCATTCGTTAAGCCTTTTATTTTCTTCGATAAGTTTAGTATTTTCTGCACGAAGCTCAGCCATACCTGTAATATTACCTGTAAAATCAGCAACCTTATTAAATGGCGCGCTAAATAATTCAAAAATAGGAGCAGTAACATCAGCAACACCAGTTCTTGCATTTTCTAAAAAATTTGAATTAACAGAAGATAATATAAGCAAAACTAGCGAAAGAACAAAAAAAGCAAACGGAGCAGCCCTGCCACTCCACATCGAAGCAACAGAATTACTAACAAATATTCTTTTTTGCCTTGTGTAACGCTTCATAAAAAACTTTTTTTCCTTGAATTTTATTTTTTAAAATCAAAATCGGAAATAATAAATCCCACTTAATAT
>JALTZE010000312.1 GCA_027051315.1 Micavibrio sp. | reverse complement strand
CGAATATACTTGTAATATCGATATTCGGTCAAAATGACAGATTTTATAAGCAACCCTGTCAATAGTGCCTGAAAACATTGGCAATACCGAATAGCTGGGCAAAAGTGCCTTATACTAAATGTTAGAAGCGCCCGCAAGCGGCCGCTTCTAACGGGGTGGCGATCAAGGATCGGTGGTTAGGCCGCTTGCGCGCCTTCTAACAACCGATCAACCTGACCTGGTCCGCCCCAAAAAATTAAAATTTTTTGTGACGAAGCCAGGCAGGTTATCGCCACCCCGTTAGGCAAACCAATATTGTGGTTACAAAGCCAAGAAGGCTAATGAGGACATAATTATGAGGAAGAAGACTGAGTCAATGCATGGTGAAGTTATACCTAAGGAAAAACAAGTGAAGCTAATCAATGATATTCAGGGGATAAAAACATATTCTCCAGATAGCTCTGGTTGGAAAGGTCTATTGAAGAGCTTAAATCCGCTCCAACATATTTCTGAGTCAGTAGCACAAATCTGTCATTATAGACATCAGATAAAACTGCTAGAAACTGAGCAAATAAGAATAAAAGAGGAAGCTAATATAAGGCATCATCAAATTGATGCTGCTTTAGAAGCTGGGCTAAAAACGCTTGAGGAAAGAAGGTTAGCATTGAAATGTTCGCTGGAAGTTGTTTCTAAAGAACTCGAGCACACGCATGTAGAAAGAAAAAAAATAGTTGAATGCATATCTAATTTAACAAAACAAATGTCTAATAAAAAATATTCGACAGAGGATAGGCAGATATTTCATACGAGCATAGTGACACTATCTGTTACATTAAAAGATATGGGGGCTGAAAGTACAACAAAACTATCCTTGATTGCTAATAATACTCAAAAAGCACTAGAGGCGCTCCCTCAAACTAGAGCGTTATTAACTTTTTCAGATTAGTCAGGGGGTGTGATATGTGGTGGCTAGCCGTCCCTGTTGCTATAGGTGTTGCAGCATACATTATTGATGAGCTAACTGATGAGGCTGGTGCAGAGAGAGATAGATGGGAGAGTAAAAGGAAGGAGGTTGAACATGACTTAGAATGGCACAAGGAAAATATCAAAAGACATCTTGATGAAGCAAAGAATACCTATGATTTCCACCAGCTTGTAAATATGCATTATTCTTCTGTAAAAGTCGCAGATGAAGCCTATAAACTTCTTACGGATGCGAGGGTGACATTAAAGGCAATCGGTAAAGCGATAGGAGCAGCTAAGAAAGAAAGGGATGTTCTTAAAGAAAAAAGAAAAAAATCAAAGTCGAAGAAAGAAAGAGAAGAGTTTACAAAGGAAATAGAGAGTCTGATTAACCTTAGAAAACAATTATTTTCCCAAAAAGAAGAAATAGAGGAACAAAAATCTGAATTTTACATTCGTGTCAAATCACTGAATGCTCAAACAAGGGAGCTGAAATGTCTCATCAGAGATACAACTGGTTATAAGGGTGAAGAGTGGTATGAATGTCTAGAACAAAGAAAAATGAGTAGATATTAATAAAACAACCTAACGAATAAGGTGTAGAAGTTCAGACTTAATCTGACAGTTCCTCATTTTGATTTGGTGCCCTGTCAGGTTAAGTTTAAGGTATGAGCTTTTCAGCCCATACTTTTTTGCCATCTTCCAATGTTTCCATTGGTGTTCGA
>JALTZE010000311.1 GCA_027051315.1 Micavibrio sp. | reverse complement strand
TTTGGAAGAATCAGGAAAATTAGCCTCCATAGCTGCCTCAGAAATAATAAGCCATATGGGACCAAAGCCAGAAACAAATCTAGCTGAATTTGCCAAAAAATTTATATAAAAAAGCAATATAAAGATGAAAATTATCTATCTACTATTATGTTTATTTACAATATCTCCTCTGCAATCATATGCACAATCATATAATGATTTTGGCATCTCCATGCACGGGCAACCAAAATATAATTCATCTTCTAAATATCTTGAATATATCAACCCCAAAGCCCCCAAAGGTGGCAATATAAAAATATCGATGACAGGAACATTCGATAGCCTCAACCCCTATGCTATAAAAGGAAAACCAGCACAAGGACTAAATCTTATCTATGGCAGGCTTATGGTGCGAGTATGGGATGAACCTTTTACTTTATACCCCCTTATAGCAGAAAAAATCACATATCCAGAAGATAGGTCTTCTATATCCTTTACAATAAACAAAAGAGCAAAATTCAACGATGGAACTCCGATAACAGCAAATGACGTTATATTTTCTTTTGAAACATTAAGAGATAAAGGCAGACCTAACATGCGTCGAATATATTCCCTTGCAACAGAATATAAAAAAATTGATGACTATAATGTTATGTTTAAATTTGGTAAAAATTATGACCGTGAAACAATCATGATATTTGCCATGATGCCAGTTTTATCACAAAAATACTGGCAAGAACATGAATTTGACCGTGCGACTCTTGAAATACCTATTACAAACGGGCCTTATAAAATCTCAAAAATAAATCCAGGTAAACAAATAATATACGAACGCGACCCTAATTACTGGGCTGCGGATATTTTTCCAAATATAGGACAATATAATTTTAATAAAATAATTTATGATTACTACCGTGATGAAAATATAGAATTTGAAGCTTTCAAGGCAGGAGAATTTGATTTACGTAGAGAATTTAACCCAACCTTTTGGGCTTCCTCATATGATTTTCCTCTAATCAAAACAGGAATAATAAAAAAAGAAGAACTCCCTCACTCTCGCCCCGAACGTGTAAAAGCTTTAATTTTCAATACAAGAAGAGCCCCCTTTAACGACATAAACGTTAGAAAAGCCCTAAATCTTGCTTTTGATTTTGATTGGATAAACAAAAACATATTATATAATCAAGAAAAAAGGATTACTTCCTATTACCCTAATTCTGAACTGGCAGCACAAGGAAAACCCTCAGAAGAAGAGCTTAAAATCCTAAATAAATGGAAAGATAAGATACCAGCAGAAGTTTTTGAAACAGCATGGCAAGCACCCACATCAAAAACCAGAGAAGAAGTAAAAGCAAATCTCAGAAAAGCAACAAAGATTCTAAAAGAAGCAGGCTGGCAAATAATTGATGGCGTACTTGTAAATAAAAATACAAAAGAACCATTCCATTTTGAAATATTATTAAATTCATCTGCCGACCAAAAAATAGCACTCTCTTTTAAAAATTCACTAAAACGTCTAGGCATAACCCCTACAATTAGAATGTCCGATAGTGCTGATTTTACTGGCAGATTAACAAAATATGATTTTGATATGGTTATACATCATTGGCAATCAAGCCTTTCACCAGGAACAGAACAATATCTATATTGGAGCTGTGAAGCAGCAAAACAGCCAGCACGCTGGAACTATG
>JALTZE010000310.1 GCA_027051315.1 Micavibrio sp. | reverse complement strand
TTCTAAGATTATTTAGAAAATCTCTATAACTTTTAGCAGCTTCGTTAACATTAAAATCTTTTGCTAATTCATTATTAAAATCAATATATTTGCTTGCGGTAAGACCTCTTGTCGGAGATATAAGTATGTAAAGGTCAGTTCCATTACTCCTTAAAACTTCACCATATCTTCTTATATATTCATAACTATCATCATCAACGGAGAAATCTTGTCTAAAATCTGTTCTATTTCTAAAAATCCATCCGTTCTTACCAGATAAAAGGTAATAATATGATGCTCCCCACCCTTTATAAGCACTCTTTTTCTTTAACTTATCACAAAGTTCATATTGACCATCTTCATTGGCTATTGCATCAGGTAATCTTGATGTATCAAATTTTCTCTAGCATATGCACTGGAATATAGAGAAAAAACAACCATAAAAGTAATTATTGCAAATCTGTATATTCCTAAATAATAATTCATATTATATTTTCCGCCTTTAAAATTCTGCGCAATTATTGCCATAAACCATAATATTTTGCAACGCAAATATAAATCTGCCTTGATTCACCAAGTACAATAATTGTATTACATTCATGTAAGTTAATAATCTAAGAGTAAGAAAATGTCAAAGACAGCAAAAACAGCTATAAGCCCAACCAGAAAAGAAAATTTTCCTGAATGGTATCAAAATGTAATCAAAGCATCAGATATGGCAGAAAATGCACCTGTAAGGGGGTGTATGACCATTAAGCCATATGGTTTTTCTGTTTGGGAAAATATTCAAAAAGTAATGGATGAAAAAATCAAAGATTTAGGTGTACAGAATGCTTATTTCCCCCTTCTTATACCTCTTGAATATATTACAAAGGAAGCCGAACATGTTGATGGTTTTGCTACGGAATGTGCAATTGTAACTCATCATAGGTTAGAAAAAGATGATAAAGGTGAATTAGTACCAGCAGGAAAATTACAAGAACCATACGTGATTAGACCAACATCAGAAACTATAATAGGTGAGGCAATGTCCAGATGGGTAAAATCATATCGTGATTTACCCTTGAAACTTAATCAATGGGCAAATGTAATGCGCTGGGAAATGCGTCCAAGAATGTTTCTAAGGACTGCAGAATTTCTATGGCAAGAAGGTCATAATGCTTTTGCTAGCGAAGAAGAAGCAAAACAAGATGCCAAAAAAATGATTAATCTATATCAGGACTTTTTCGAAAATATAATGGCAATTCCTGTAATTACAGGTGAAAAAACAGAAGATGAAAAATTTCCAGGTGCAGTATCAACTTTAACTATTGAAGCAATGATGCAAGATGGTAAAGCTCTTCAAGCTGGTACATCGCATTATTTAGGGCAAACTTTTTCAAAATCTTCAGGAATTTTATATCAAGGAAAAGATGGTAATGAACATTATGCTCACACCACATCATGGGGCGTTTCTACTCGTATGATAGGTGGAATGATAATGTCCCACGGCGATGATGATGGAATGATTATGCCACCAAGAATTGCTCCTTATCAGATAGTTATTATTCCTATAATCAAGCAAGAATCTGATAAAGAAAAAATAATGTCATATATTAATGATATATCTTCAAAATTAAAAAATGCAGGCATATCATGCCACATAGATAACAAAGAAGAAAGAGTCCCAAATAAAATGTGGGATGCTATAAAAAAAGGTGTTCCTATAAGAGTCGAGAT
>JALTZE010000309.1 GCA_027051315.1 Micavibrio sp. | reverse complement strand
TACATGCATTGGTCGATACGATACCCGTCCGAAAAAGTGTGTCTAAAAAGCAAAAAGTTTCCAACAATTTAACAAGTTTGTAGTAGTAAATAAAAAATAAACTTGAAAATTGTCAGAAACTATGGAATTAACAAAGAAACAAACAGAAGAGGTAATAAGCAAATTTTTAAGCAAAGAAAATGGCTTAAACGAAGTATTGCAAATGCTGTTGAATGCTATGATGTATAGTGAACGAAAGGCCTTTCTTTCAGATGAAAGGGGAAATAAAGCAAACGGATACCGTTTAGGGAAAGTATTCGGCCATGGAGCCCAAATAGAGCTACGCATACCCCGCGACCGGTTAAGTGCCTTTACCCCAACGATATTAGCTTTATTTAGAGACCAAGAGCAATACTTGAAAGAAGTATCGTTTCAACTATACAGTAAAGGGTTAACCACCAGAGATATATCGGAAGTAATGGAAACCATTTACGGGACTCATTACAGCAAAACCAAAATCAGTAATATCAGTCAAAGTTTTTATGAACAAATGGAATCTTGGCGTAACCGCCCATTAGAAGAACATTATTTAGCCTTATATATTGATGGGCTATCGGTTAAGTTAAAACGTTCAGGGAAATATCAAAATGAGTGTTTTTATATCATATTAGGGTTAAAAGAAGATTTTACCCGAGAGGTAATAGCGATAGTAAATTTTCCAAGTGAATCAGCTCAAGGCTGGAGTGAAGTATTTCATACATTAAAAACAAGAGGAATGCAATCGGTAGGGATAATTATTTCAGATGGATTAACAGGATTAGACAATGCGATAGCAAGACATTTTAAAGGCACAGCGCATCAAAAATGCACCGTGCATTTACAAAGGTCATTACAAGCTTTTGTAGCAAAGAAAGATAAAGAAGAATTAGCAGAAGATATCCGCCAAGTATTGAATCCCGATGATAAAAACCACACCAAAGAAAAAGCATATCAAGCCTTGTGTGAGGTAGCAGAAAAATGGAAACCGAAATATAACATCAAAGATATTATTAAATCCGCATGGGAATGGCATAAAAGGTGGTTCAATGAAAAAAGATAAATACCCCTTTGTCTCAATAATTATTCCAACGAGAAATAGAAAAGAAAAGCTAATTAGACTTATTAATTCCATTCTTAAGAGCAATTATCCTGAAAATAAGATGGAAATAATAGTAGTCGATAATGCATCAACGGATGGAACATTTGAGTATTTATCAAAAACCTTTAAAAAGTTGATAAAAACTGGAAGATTAAAGATTATCAAAAATGAAAAAAATTTATTATGTTATTCCATTTGGACTAGAAGCAGATTCTATTATTAACCAAGATTTACAAAACGCTTTAAAAGGATAAAATCATGAAAGTGAAAAATAATAGAGTTATGGAAATTAATGATTTAATTTCTCAATTCCAAAATGCAGACTTTGACGGAGATAGCGAAATCGCAGCAGGCATTCATTCAGAACAAGCGAAACATGATTTTGCTTATATGTTTGTAAAAAATTTAATTGAATTCGAACATATGGATAAATTATTAATTGATTATGAACACGAATCAATTTTTTCAGCATATATGCTGAGTAAAGTTGCAAGAGAAGAAAAAGAAAAATTATTAAACGAAGCTTCTCAAGAAGAACTTAAAGAAACACCAGAACTTCAAGATTTTAAAATAGCTGATAATT
>JALTZE010000308.1 GCA_027051315.1 Micavibrio sp. | reverse complement strand
TATTTGATGTGTTCATATGTATTATAGTTGTTACGTGGCATCATATGTAACGGCAAAGCTTTATTTGTATTGGGCGGTTAGAAATTAAATTACATTATTATTAAATAAATTTAGCTTGACAAGCTTTGTATTTCCCTTGTATTGTCCGCCGCACAGATTAGAAATTTTTTAAAAAGCGGGTACAGACCAATGAAAGTGGTAAATTCTTTAAAAACATTAAAAAATCGTGATCGTAATTGTCGTGTAATACGTCGTCGCGGGCGCGTATATGTTATTAACAAGAAAAATAAAAGATTTAAAGCACGTCAGGGCTAATTTGTTTTTGTACATATATTTTGTAGATATTTCTAAATGGAATTGAAGTTTCTATCGGAAATAATTGTAAAAGAGGGTGATTTATAAAGATTGCCCTTTTTTGTTGTCTATAAAATTATTTTTGTAAATAATCCGCTTGGTAAAACTATAATTTAATTGTAGAGTTGCTTGTTCATTTATCAATGAAGGCTATATATGGGCTATAGATTTTCTATATTTTTTATGTACAGGTGTTCTTAAGATGTTTTCTAAATTATTTAGTATTTTTTCAGCTGATATGGCAATTGATTTAGGTACAGCAAATACACTTGTTTATGTTAAAGACCAAGGGATTGTTCTAAATGAGCCTTCTGTTGTTGCTATTTCAGTGGGTGGAGGTAAAAAAGAACCTTTGGCCGTTGGGCATGAGGCAAAACAAATGCTTGGTAGGACACCAGGTAGTATTGTGGCTACCCGACCTTTGAGAGATGGGGTTATCGCGGATTTTGAGGCTACTGAAGCGATGATAAGGCTTTTTATAAGAAAGGTTCATAATAGGCGTTCTTTTGCTAGCCCTAGAATGGTTATTTGTGTGCCTTCTGGCTCAACCGCTGTTGAAAGGCGGGCCATTCAAGAATCTGCTGAGAGTGCGGGGGCAAGTGAAGTATTTTTGATTGAAGAGCCGATGGCTGCTGCTATTGGTGCAGGGCTTCCTATAACTGAGCCAACTGGTTCTATGGTTGTTGATATTGGTGGGGGGACTACTGAGGTAGCTGTTATATCTCTTAGTGATATTGTTTATTCAAGGTCAGTAAGGGTTGGTGGGGATAAAATGGACGAGGCTATAATTGCTTATATAAGGCGTGTTCATAATTTGTTGATAGGTGAAAGTACAGCAGAAAGAATTAAAAAAGAAATAGGTTCAGCATGTCAGCCTCAAGATGGCGATGGTGATTATATGCAAATCAGAGGTCGTGACCTTATGAACGGAGTTCCTAAGGAGATTGTCCTTTCTGAAAGGCAGATAGCAGAAAGTCTTATTGAGCCTGTGGGGCAGATAATAGAAGCTATTAAGGTGGCTCTTGAACAAACACCACCTGAATTGGCGGCGGATATCGTTGATAAGGGGATAGTGCTTACAGGTGGTGGAGCTCTTCTTAGAAATCTTGACCTTGTATTAAGGCATGCTACGGGGCTTCCTGTTACTATAGCTGATGACCCGTTATCATGTGTTGCTCTTGGTACTGGGCATGCGCTTGATGAAAGAAAATCTTTAAAACGTGTTTTAATTGGAAGTTATTAACATATAATATTACTATTTAATATTTTTATCTTCAATAAATATAAAATCTTTATAAAATCAAAAACATAATAGATTGCTGATGTGCTTTTTGTGGTGTAGCATATAT
>JALTZE010000307.1 GCA_027051315.1 Micavibrio sp. | reverse complement strand
GTACTAAAAATATGTCATTTTGAAATATTTTTTAGGATAAACGGTACATTTTAAACATGCTGTTAATCATCAGTTTTAAGAGTAAACTGCCTATAATATTCCTTGAATAAATAGTTAGGCTTATGAATAGGAAGAACACCAAAGGATCATCGTGAAAAGAGTAGGTTTTATAACAGACGATATAGACATTGAAGAACCAATATCTCGAATATTGCGTAAGTTTGATGGACAGGATGAAATTCGTGTAGAAACAATAAATAGATTAAATCCTGAACTTCCCACATTAAGCAAGGTTCAATCTCTTTTAGAGATGTGTGATGTAATTGTGTTTTACATATCGAAAGGCAGTCCAAATATTTACTATGAAATAGGACTCGCACAAGGAGCAAGGAAAAATGTGATTATTATCGCTGAATCACGCCGACTTATCCCATTCGACCTCTCTTATCAAAAATGCATCATCACTGAAGGCCTCAATTTTGAACACGTTGCTTATGAATTATTCAGTGCAATAGAAAAAGGCTCAAAATCTAATATAAACATTTATTCGTCCGATATTGAATCTAAGAATCTATTTGACTCATACTTTAATAGTTATGCACCACAACTAAAGTATAGAGACCTCTACGCATTTAATGGGCCCAAAAGGCACCGATTATTTGAGCAGTGGTTTTCTGATTTAGCGAACAATGTAAATCAATGGCAAATCATAGAAGCAGAAAAAGGTCATACTCGTGACTCATTTGATTTTATGCTATGGAACTCTGCCGATGATCCCGAACTGCAATTGCTTGGCAATCCAATTCCTGTAGAGTTAAAGGCACTAAACGCCATGAATTCGAGCCAGTGGCATCGATTGGCTGAAAAGATTAAGAAGCAGGGATTACGTAGCTTACTATTGCTAACAACGGGTAAAAACAGAAGAAATGCTTCTACTTTTGCTAATAAATTAAAGGATGAATATGGAATATTGATTGTTGCCTTAGATAGAGACGATCTTATTGAAATTGAAACACCAAAAGACCTTTATCTTGCAATTAAACAACAACTATTAAATATCATGTATAGGGGTAGGTAATGTTTGATGCCCCTACCTTCGCTACCTATGTCGCATCTGTAGACAATGCAGTTACAAATAAAGATAAAGGAAATTCGCTAGAGGAACTTTCTTGCTATCTGTTTAATTGTATTGATGGCGTTGAAGTAAGAGAGACAAATATAAATGGACCAGCGGAAGAAGTTGATTTGCTTTTATGGAATGCAAAGTCTACTCAAGTATTTGAACCGTGGGATAATCTAATATCAGTTGAATGTAAAAACTGGTCAAGACCAGCGGGTTCTAATTTGCTTGATAATTTTGCTGCAAAAATACGATTAAAGCATCTCACTACTGGAATCTTTATTGCTGCTAATGGTGTAACTGGAGACTTTGTCAATGGTAACAACCAGAACAGAGGTGCTGTTTACCGTTTGCACGAGCATTTGACTAGAGATGGAGTACGAATAGTGGTAGTCAGAATGGATGATCTTAGAGGGCTGGCAGATATTAATGATTTTCTTGAGCTTATAAAGGATCGTTTTTGTAAAATATACATGCACAAAGTATTTTAGCCTAACAAATAGCTGCACGCGGACAATTCAAAGCGGCACTTGTTTTGCTAAAAAGCAGCAAAAACGTGCCACTTTGAATTGCCGCTGAGCAAGGC
>JALTZE010000306.1 GCA_027051315.1 Micavibrio sp. | reverse complement strand
TTTCACCTGATGCTTGTTGTATATATTCAACTGATTTGTCAGTATTTTCTGTCACTGATTTTGAAGTTTTTTCAAGTTTAGCATTAAGATTTTCAAGTAAAGATGCTGCATGACCAACAGAAGATGAAAGTTCATTAACCTCGTCATTTATCATATTTTTAGCATTTTCAAATCTTATCATTGCTTTGTCAGTTACAAGATGTATATCTGAAAGTTTGTTTTCAAATTCATCTTCTATATCTGCTACTTTCTTTTCAAAATTTTGAGTAGCATTTGATATATCATTTATTTTTTCTATAAATTGAGATGATGAATTAGATATTGATTTTGATGCTTCTGAAACTTCTGTTTTAAGATTTTCAATTTTCTCGCTAAATATAATTCCTGAATTTTTAAGAATCTCAAGATTACCTTTTGCTGTGATATCAAAATTCTTATAAATCGTTGAAAGTTCGGCGCTTATTATATTGGCTTTATCAAGAACATCTTGATATATGGGGTCAACTATACGTACAGTTTCATCAAGTGCATTACTGTATGAAGCAAGACTATCCCCTGCCCTTTCACTAATATGGCGTAAATTAAGCGTACGTGTTTGCATTGTTTGTTCAAGATTTTCAATTTTTTCAACAGCTTGCTCACTCCATAATTTTATATCTTGGCTATCTTTGTTTATGCTTTCTTTTAGTATGGCTATTTTACTTGCAGATTCCCCTGTATATTTTGTTATGTTATCAGATTGATTTTCAAATTCTTCACCAAGTTTTGAAACTTCTTCAAGTGTTTGTTTTACATCTTTTATAATTTCTTTCTTTTGTTGAGATATTTGCTCTGCCAATGACCTTGCATGCCCTGTAAGTTCACCTGAAAGTAATGACATTTCTTGTGATTGCCCTCTAAGGATATTTTTTATTTGTTCGGCGCTATTCAATACTTTATCACTAGCTTTTGATAATCCTTCTATTCTTTTATCAAGGGATAACTCCATAAGCTGATGACGATTTTCTGCCTCTTTTATTGCAGAAGAAAGCATGTCTATTGGCTGCTCAAATGAATTTTTGATGCTATTTATATGCTCTGTTACATTGACGGCACTTATATCAAGCTTTGTTGAATGTTCGTCTATGGCTTTTTTAAGCTGTTCTATTTGCTCGCTTGCTATTGATATTGAATTTTCAACTTGTTTATTGCTAGTGTCTAAAAGTTCACTCACAATTTTTATATTATCAAGGCTGTTTTTGCCAGACATATTAAGCTGTTCTATTTTATCATATGTGCTGTCTATAATCTTATCTGCATATGCATATGCATTATTTGCACTTTCATTAATGGCGGAAACTGCTCTTCTTGCTGCATCTGATAGATTTTCTGCTCCTGATATTGTTATTTTTACTGCTTCGGAGATTCTTTCATGCACAGATGCACCTATGCTATCTATTTTTTCTACTTTTTCATCTATGGAATTTATCACAGAATCCAGTTTTGATATTTGTGTATCTATTATAGTTTCAGTTAATTCCAATTTTTCGGTGAATTGATTTGCCCCATCATCTAGCTTATTAACCGAATCTCCAATCATTTCTGCGATTTCTTCAGAATATGAAGTTACTTTATCTGTTGCTGTATCAATATTATCTGATGTTGTTTTTACTGCTATATTTAGTGAAGATAATGCCTCTGAGGTTTTTTCAGACATATCATTTACAGAGTTTATTTG
>JALTZE010000305.1 GCA_027051315.1 Micavibrio sp. | reverse complement strand
CTTGATAAGAGATTTGCCTTGAACCTCCTTTCTAAAGATTTCTTTTTAAAAAGTCCAATAAGGCTAATAGCTGGTTTCTCAATTATTTCTTTCCTTCTTTCTATGTGGGTTAGTAATACAGCAACTACAGCAATGCTTCTTCCTTTAGTTCTTGGAATTGTTTACATGTTTAAGCAAAAACATATAAAAGATATAAATAACTAACAATATGATTTGATTATATAATAAATATATTTACCACCAAATATTCAGCTATACACTAAACACATGGCAGATATGCGTATTTATACTATGGACACATCTTTCAGTTAAGTATATAAATAGGCCATCAACTTTTTCAAGTTGATAGGGGCTTTTTTGCTCCTACGTCTTTTGACGTGAAACCTCCCTGTTCAACTCGCCGGGCATTAGCCCGGTTTTTTTTGCTTAAATTATAATCTAGAAATAGCCATAAAAATCCTGTACAATCAAACACATGTCAAAGAAACCTTTAATAGTTCTTTTCAATTACGGCGGAGGATTAAGAGGAATAATCCCAGCCGTTATAATGTCAGAAATAGAAAAAACGACAGGACTATATATGACCGATATGGTCGATATATTCACAGGTCCCTCCACCGGTTCAATTTTAAATACCGCACTTAATATACCTCACCCCACAAAAACCAACAGACCCAGATTTAAAGCAAAATTCTTAATACGTTTTTATGAACGCGAAGGAATAAATATATTCCCCAGCGATGCTTTTCGTGCATTCAGGGGTATTATCCACGATTTCAATAATCGCACAATGAAGATAGAACAATTAAACAATCTGCTTAAACAAGGGCATTACAATCCTTCCTATTTGAAAAAATCATTACGTGTTATGTACGGCAAACATAAATTAAGCGATTCTATCAAAACTATAGTAATCCCCGCATACAATATTGATAGTGAAGGATTACAAACGACCCATGATGATGATGAAAGCCCTTCTCAGCCAGTACATAAAATCAACAATCTTATGAATGAGGGAGGACATGCTGTATGGTTTAAGAATATCAAATTTACAGGGGCAAAAAACATACACCCCCCACAAGAAATAGAGTTATTCGATGCAGTTATGGGGAGCACGGCAGCCCCCACATATTTCCCATGCCACCATTTCAAAGTTATAGACAAAGAAATATCATATTCGGCAATTGATGGAACCATATTCGATAACCCATGTATGAGCTATATGGGAGCTTTAAGACAACATATACCAGATGACAGAGAAGTATATATGATAATATTAGGGACAGGATACGCTAACCGTTCCTTTAAATCCGAAGAATGGAATAAATTTGGTTCATTAGGCGTTGTTGACCCTGTAAATGACCTCCCTCTTATAAATATATTATTTCATGCATCAGAATCAGCCCTAATGGATTCATTTGCTGATGAAGTAGGTGAAAATATATTTAACTTCAATAAATCCTTAATAACAGATAGAACCGAAGAATATCCCAGCACCAGATTAGATGACGGCAGCAAAGAAAATATGGAAAAGTTAAAAAATTTCGCCCATATGATAATAGAGGAAAAACCTGTTTTTACATTGTTTTGCCATATTCAAAAAATTGTATTTTAGAGGAAGAGAATTATGATACTTAGCATTGAAAGTTCTTGCGATGATAGTGCTGTTGCTGTTACAGAGATAGCGACAAATAAGCTTCTTTTTCATAAAAAGATATC
>JALTZE010000304.1 GCA_027051315.1 Micavibrio sp. | reverse complement strand
CATTTTATATTCAACAGGTTATGCGGAATTATTTGCTGAATTTGAACTCCGAAACTTGAGTAGGTAACCATCATTTTCAGGGCCTACAGGGTCAGAAACTTTGTAGATGACTGATTTATCGGTAGATCTATATGCAAATAAATTTGCTATCACCAAGCCTCCATACCCCCACCGTTTAGCATAATTTATACAAACTCTTGAAGTATTGTCTTCGTTCTCGTGATCTGCTGTGGACGGGTTCAAACATATGAACAGAACCCAAGGTTTTGTCGAGTCCCAAATACGCCTAAGCTCATACCGGTATTTTCCGCACTCTGAAATTACTGCCGATTTATCCATAACTCCTCCTTAGCATCTAACGCTAGCAATAACCGGCATACCGTAGTGGTTTTTCTTTTGTGCTAGGCTCTTTTAGCATAAAAGAAACGCCGCGGAGGTATGTCCGAGTTTATTGCCATTGTTATATTTCAATTGTTCCATCTTGCTCAAGCTGACGCTTAATTGAGCTTCCTTTTTCTTCGTATTGCTCTATAAAGTAGTTATTTATAGTTATTTGTTTTTCAGGCTCACTGTTAATACACTGAGTTAGCATAACAATCAACGTGATATAGGCTAGAATTCTTTCAATTGAATTTAATTGAAATCCATCAAGTCGATTTTGCGTCTTTACCTCATCTTCTGTCCCTAGAATTTTCCACGCAGTATCTAATGTAACTGTATATCTCTTTTTTTCCGGGCTCTTTAGAAGAGACTGTGCTCTATCAAGTAGTTTTTGGGCTTCTACTTCAGGACTTTCAGAGGAGCTGATGTACTGGGCGATTTCTTCGACAAGCACTCTAGGAAGGGTATCAAATAGACTTACGTGATCTATTTTCTGGGACTGCCTTACATTATGAATTTCTAGTGCCATTCCTCAACCCTTGAAAATTACGCCTTGAAATATAACGTCGTAAATAACCTGTCATTTTGAGAGCGATAGCGAACAAAATGTCAGGTTGATTTACATTGTTATGTGATACGTCTCTTTGCAGATTCATATTCACGATTTGCAGCACTTAATTTTTGTCTTGCTGCGTTGAACTCTCCTTTCACTAAGATTAGTTTTTCTCTATACCCATCTATATCCTCTTTGCCTTTTTTTGCGAGCCTGTATTGCTTCATTGTGCAGTCATACTCTTTGTGCTTCTCATTAAATTCGTTTTGGAAAAATTCAATTTTTTTCTTCAATATCGGAAGAGTATTATTCCTAGCTTCAGTTTTCATTTGAGCAACAAGTTCTTCGTTGAACAAACTGCCCATTCTGTTCTTAATTCGTTTAGTATAGAGTGGCCGCTCCTCCTTCGTCATTACCTTTATTGGCCGCTCTAGGGGCGGAGCATTTTGTGATGTTAAATGCCATCCATCTCCCTCCTCACATGGGTAGGGGGCAACCTTAACACCCTCATCCTTTCTGCGTTCAGCGGCATCTTCGGCTTCTTCCTGGGTTTTGTATTTTTGTTTTAGATTGCCGTCATAACCAGTGCAACACTGTCTCATAACCACTCCCTCTTTGCTTCAAATATCTTGCTAAAAGTAACCGAATCCGCCTGAGGATCATCATAGTTACGTTCTAATATTTTTCACATAACGCTACAAATAAGCTGCTTGCGGATTGATACCGCCATAAACACGGTGTTTTCAGAATGCGCAGAACTTCAATTTATGCACCACGGTAGCAAGT
>JALTZE010000303.1 GCA_027051315.1 Micavibrio sp. | reverse complement strand
TTTAAGAATAATGGCGCTGGTTGAAATGGCATATCATTTTGCCATTCAAGTTTTAAAACCCGAAGGAACTTTCATGGCGAAAGTTTTACAAGGTGGTGCGCAAGGTGAGCTTCTAACACAAATGAAAAAAGATTTTAAAACAGTAAAACATATAAAACCACCATCAAGCCGTAAGGAGTCAGCCGAACAATATGTAATAGCGCAAGGTTTCAGAAAATAATCTTAAAAAACTTTAAAATATATCTTTTATTTTATGATTATATGGTGTAAATAAAAATACATTCCCTTAAAATTTGGTTCAAAATCAGCTGACAGAAACGAAAGTCAAGACACGAACCAATGCTTAAAGGTTTGAAGTTTGTTTATATAAATCAAAGGGTTATAAAATGGCAAAAACATCACCTATGGAATTTATTCGTCAGGTAAAATCAGAAGCAAGAAAAACAACATGGCCGAATAAAGCTGAACTTGTTTCTGGAACTATCGCAGTATTTATTATGGTTACTATAGCTTCACTGTTTTTGTTTGTATCCGATCAAATTCTAGCATGGATAGTCCGTTCTATCCTTTCAATTGGTGCTTAAAATTTAAAGAAAAGGAATTTTTAAAATGGTAAAAGCTCGCTGGTATGTAATCCACGTTTATTCTGGCTTTGAAAATAAGGTTGCAGATGCAATCAGAGAAAAAGCTATAAAGCAAAGTCTAGATGATAAAATAGAAGAAATCCTAGTTCCAAAAGAAGAGGTGCTTGAAGTAAAACGCGGACAAAAAGTAAATGTAGAACGTAACTTTTTCCCAGGTTATGTCCTTGCTAAAATTGCTATGGATGATGATATATGGCATCTGGTTAAAAATACACCAAAAGTTACAGGCTTTCTCGGTGCAGGTAATAAGCCTTGCCCTATCTCCGAAAAAGAAGCTCAAAAGATGCTGCAACAAATAGAAGAAGGCGTAGAAAGGCCAAGGCAATCAATATCATTCGATATCGGAGAAGAAGTAAAAGTATCCGATGGACCATTTGCATCATTCAACGGTCTGGTCGAAGAAGTTGATGAAGAAAAAGGTAAATTAAAAGTATCTGTTTCTATTTTTGGGCGTGCGACACCTGTTGAACTTGAATATACGCAAGTAGAAAAAATTTAATTATATAAAAAAATCTTGCATTATTAATTTCCACCATGTAGTGTGCCGCAAAATCCTTTATGGATAAAGCCCATTATGGGTGAAGCGTGGGAGATATAGCTGAAATCTGTATATATTTGTACATATTTAAAGAGCCACAGCAAGTCGTACCACGAAAACTCTAACATCTAACTTTGGAGAGCAAAATGGCTAAAAAAGTAACAGGTAAGATCTCATTGCAGGTCATGGCGGGTGCTGCTAATCCGTCTCCACCAGTTGGTCCAGCATTGGGTCAGCATGGTGTTAATATCATGGAATTCTGTAAAGCATTTAATGCTAAAACAGAAAGCATGGAAAAAGGAATGCCAATTCCTGTGGTTATCACAGTTTATGAAGACCGTTCCTTTACATTTGTAACAAAAACTCCTCCTGCTTCATTCTTATTGAAAAAAGCAGCGAAGCTTAAATCTGGTGCCAACAATCCGGGTAAGGAAGTTGTTGGAACTGTTAAAGTAAGTCAGATTAAAGAAATTGTTGAAATTAAAAAAGCGGACCTTAACGCAAATGATATGGAAGCAGCAATAGCGATTATCGCTGGTACTGCCCGTTCAATGGGTCTAGAAGTTGTGGAGGGTTAATCATGGCTAAATATTCAAAAAACGCTAAAAAAGCTATGGAAGCGGTAGATAGAGAAAAATTCTACACAGCAGAAGAAGCAGTAAAAATATTAAAAGATTTGTCTTCAAATTATAAATTTGACCAGACAATTGATATTTCAATAAATACAAGTGCCGATGTTCGTCATGCAGACCAGGTTGTCCGCGGTATGACAGAGCTTCCAAATGGTACAGGTAAATCTGTAACAGTTATGGTTTTTGCCCGTGATGAAAAAGCAAAAGAAGCGCAAGCAGCAGGTGCAGACCATGTAGGAGCAGAAGACCTTGCAGAAAAAATCCAAAAAGGTGAATTAAGCCTAAATGGAATTGACCGCTGTATTGCAACTCCTGATATGATGCCTGTTCTTGGTCGTCTTGGTAAGACTCTAGGGCCTAAGGGACTTATGCCAAATCCAAAACTTGGTACAGTAACCCCTGATGTTAAAAAAGCTATTGAATCAGCAAAAGGTGGAGCAATTGAATTCCGTGCCGAAAAAGCTGGTATTATTCATGCTGGTGTTGGTAAAGCAAGCTTTACTGAAGAGCAAATAGTTGAAAATGTAAGATATTTTGTAAATGCTATTCAAAAAGCAAGACCATCAGGAATAAAAGGAACATTTATCCAAAAAGTATCTATTTCCTCAACAATGGGACCAGGTATGAAACTTAATATTTCTTCATTGGTTGCTTCATTTTAGGTAATATAAGTAAAATATAAAAATTCCAAAAGCCCCGAAAAGGGGCTTTTCTTATTTTATGGTTATGATGTTTTTATGTATAGCTATTTAACAATGGCGGTTTGTGTGCCCCCAGTATGAATAACTAGAATTTTTTTTGCTTTACCTAGTTTGTTGGATTTTACTAAATCATAAATCCCGTACATCATTTTTCCTGTATATATGTAATCAAGATTTATATTATTCTTATTTTTAAATCTTCTTATAAATTCTATTAATTCAGGCTTGGTTTTTCCGTAACCTCCAAAATGATAATTGCTGTTTATTTCCCAATTAACTTTGGAATAAACTTCTTTTGGTAAAAATCTTTTTATTTCATCAACAATAAATTCTCCTCCCTTAAGAACAGGAAAACCAATAATTTTTGCATCAAACAAATCGCGTTCATATATCCCCTTGATAATTCCAGCAACTGTTCCACCTGTGCCACAAGCGCAAGCAATAACATCATAATGCTCATCTATATCAAAAACTATTTCCGCAGCTCCCTTAATCGCTAAATCATTGCTTCCACCTTCGGGAACTATATAAGAATTTTCAAATTTATTTCGTAATTTTTCTATAAATTCAGCTTCATTCTTTCTTTTATATTCTTCTCTAGAAACAAAATAAAATTCCATGCCATTTTGTTTTGCTTGGCTAAGAACAAAATTAAGCTCTTTATTTTTTAATTCTTCCCCTCTTATTATTCCAATAGTTTTAAAACCATAAATTCTCCCTGCGGCGGATAAGGCAAGAATATGGTTGGAGTAGGCTCCTCCAAAACTAAGTAACGAAGAAAAATTAAGTTCTTTTGCTCTAATCAGATTATATTTAAGTTTACGTAGCTTATTTCCCATTATTTCATGATGATTAAGGTCTTCCCTTTTTATAAATAGACTCACTCCACTTACGGCTTCTATTTCTTGAATTGGTGCATATATATTATCTAAATTAATCATTTGGCAGATATAAACTAATTATTTTCTTGACTCAAGTCCTCCTCTTAATTATAAACGGCTCAGTTTCCTGTCCAAGACTACAGGCAAGTAAGTCCTGTATAGATAGTGTGAAGCAAAGATTTTATCTTTTATTACATATTTATATGTATGTTTCCCTATATATTTTAAGTTAAGGTCAGGCTTTTGTTGGTCCGCTTTATGATTCTTTTTTTGATGAGTAAAGCAAATTAAACGGAGAGAGTCGTGAATCGCGAACAAAAAGCTACAGAGATTGAAAATCTCAAACAACGCATTGAGAACAGCGAAACAGTTGTTGTTGCTCAATATTCAGGCTTGACCGTTGCTGAAATGACTGAACTTCGTTCGAAATTACGCGAAGCAGGTGCAGATGGATTTAAAGTAACAAAAAATACTTTGATGAAGCTTGCTCTTGATGGTTCTAATTTTGAAGGTATTTCAGAACTTTTCCAAGGGCCTGTTGGTATTGCTACTTCACAAGATCCAGTAGCTGCTGCAAAGGCTGTCTATGAATTCGCCAAAGATAATGAAAAGCTCATTATCATGGGCGGTGCAATGGGCGCAACTGTTCTTGATAAGGCTGGTGTTGAGGCTCTCGCTAAAATGCCATCACTTGATGAACTTCGCGGTAAAATCGTTGGTATACTGCAAACACCTGCACAAAATATTGCTCGTGTATTGCAAGCTCCTGCTCAAAATATGGTTGGAGTTACCAAAGCTTACGGAGAAAAAGAGTAATTACTACAAGGTCGTTCCGGCAACGGAAAAATACTAATAATCAGTTATATATAGGAGAATAAAATGGCTGCTGATTTAGAAAAAATTGTTGAACAACTTTCAGAACTTACAGTGATGGAAGCTGCTGAACTTTCAAAAATGTTAGAAGAAAAGTGGGGCGTTACTGCTGCTGCTCCAGTTGCTGTGGCTGCTGTAGGTGCTGCGGAAGGTGAATCTGCTGCTGCAAAAGATTCATTTGATGTTGTTCTTGTTGAAGCAGGTGGACAAAAAATCAATGTGATTAAAGAAGTTCGTGCTATTACAGGTCTTGGGCTAAAAGAAGCAAAAGAGCTTGTTGAAGCAGGCGGTAAAGCTGTTAAAGAAGGCGCTACAAAAGATGAAGCTGAAGAGATTAAATCTAAGCTTGAAGCTGTTGGTGCTAAAATCGAACTTAAATAAGTTTGTTTTTATAAATTTCGGAGGTGGTCATAATACTGCTTCCGAAATTTTTTTGTGTGTGATTGAATTTTTATATAGACAATTGGTCTTTCTTCGTATAAAACCCTCAATCACTGTTCCAGATTCCTTTTAGGGAAATTATGGTTACTAGCTTTTCTAATGGAAAAGGCATTACATATATGGATTTTGTTAATTATTATTGACGTGTATCATTGCTTCCTTTTTTTTGTATTTAAAAGGGAGGTTTTTGCGTTTATATATATTAATGCAAAATTGCATATATTTAATTTGAATTTAAAGATTTTTAACGCCTTAATAGGCAATGTAGGTGAGAGTGGCAATGAGCGCAAAAAAAGCTATCCAGCAAGATAATAATAGAAGTTACACCGAAAGAAAAAGAGCTAGACGCTCTTATGGTAAAATCAGAGAAGTTATATCAACTCCTAACTTAATTGAGGTTCAGAAAAATTCTGAAGAACAGTTTTTGCAAACAAAAGTAAAAGCTGAGGAGCGTAAGATGCAAGGGCTCCAAGAAGTTCTTACATCAAGTTTCCCAATTAAGGATTTTTCCGACCGTGCGGAAATTGATTTTGTTAAATATGAGCTTGAAGAGCCTAAATATGATGTTGAGGAATGTCAGCAAAGAGGATTAACATACGCAGCACCTTTGCGTGTTACTCTTCGTCTTTCTGTATTTGATGTTGATGAAGAAACGGGTCTTCGTTCAATTCGTGATATCAAAGAGCAAGATGTGTATATGGTAGATATGCCATTAATGACAGAAAATGGTACATTCGTTGTAAATGGAACAGAGCGTGTAATTGTATCGCAAATGCATCGTTCACCAGGGGTGTTTTTTGACCATGATGGTGGTAAAACTCATGCCTCAGGTAAATATTTATTCTCTGCACGTGTAATTCCTTATCGTGGTTCATGGCTTGATTTTGAATTTGATGCAAAAGATAATGTTTATGTGCGTATTGACCGTCGTCGTAAGCTTCCAGCTACTACATTTTTGCGCGCATTGGATTCTGCTGCGACAGAAGAGTATAAAAAATCTATGAAGGATAGCGACGAAGAGCTTGATCCTTTGATGGTTTCTGGAATGGATTCCGAAGAAATTCTTTCTACTTTCTATGATAAGCTGGTTTATACAATTACAGATAATGGTTGGAAAATACCGTTCGATGCCGAAAGATTTCGCGGAGCAAAATTGGCATTTGATATAGTTGACGCAAAAACAAATAAGGTAGTTATAGAAGCTGGTACTAAAATAACTCCAAGAAAAGCTAATAAATTAAAAGAAGAAGGGTTGGAAGAGATTCTTCTTTCTGATGAATATGTTGTAGGTAACTATCTGGCATCTGATATGGTGGATGAAGATGGTTCTGTGATATTTGATGCAGGTCATGAGCTTTTACCTGAAGATATAGAAAAAATTAGAGAGTTAAATATCCAAGAGCTAGAGATTCTTGCTATCGACCACATTAATGTAGGTCCGTATATAAGAAACACTCTAATGATAGACAAATCAAGCTGTCGTGAAGAAGCCCTTCTTGATATATATAGGGTTATGCGTCCAGGTGAACCACCAACAGTTGAATCTGCTCAAGAATTATTTGATTCTTTATTCTTTGACCCGGAACGTTATGATTTATCATCTGTTGGTCGTGTTAAAATGAACGCAAGACTTAATCTTGATGCTGATGACCAGTTCCGTATTCTTTGTAAGGCTGATATACTTGCTATTGTAAAATATCTTGTTGGCTTAAAAGATGGTAAAGGTGAGGTTGACGATATCGATAATCTTGGTAATCGTCGTGTACGTTCGGTTGGTGAATTGATGGAAAACCAAATACGTGTTGGCTTGATGCGTATGGAACGCGCTATCAAAGAGCGTATGTCATCGGTTGAGATTGATACATATATGCCTCATGACCTTATAAATTCTAAACCACTTCAAGCTTCTGTGCGTGAATTTTTTGGTTCATCACAGCTTTCACAATTTATGGACCAAACTAACCCTCTTTCCGAAGTAACGCATAAGCGCCGTCTTTCTGCTTTAGGACCGGGTGGTCTTACACGTGAGCGTGCTGGTTTTGAGGTGCGAGATGTTCATCCAACACATTATGGTCGTATATGTCCTATTGAAACTCCAGAAGGGCCAAATATTGGTCTTATCAATTCACTTTCAACTTTTGCAAGGGTGAATCAGTATGGATTTATAGAAAGCCCTTATAGAAAAGTTGTTGACGGTAAAGCTACTGATGAAGTTGTTTACATGTCTGCAATGGAAGAGGCTAGATATATAATAGCGCAGGCTAACTCTGTACTTGATAAGCAGGGAAAATTTGTTAATGACTTGGTTTCCTGTCGTCAGGCTGGTGAAAATATACAAGCAACACCTGAGCAAATCGAATTTATTGATGTGTCACCAAAACAAATGGTTTCTGTTGCTGCTTCATTGATTCCATTCCTTGAAAATGACGATGCTAACCGTGCATTGATGGGGTCAAACATGATGCGTCAGGCTGTTCCTCTTGTAAAATCTGATGCTCCGATAGTTGGTACAGGTATGGAAGCTACAGTTGCAAGGGATTCTGGCGCCGCTATAACCGCAAATCGTGACGGTGTTGTTACAAAAGTTGATGCCCAAAGAATAGTTGTTCGTACAACTGAACAGCTTGGTGAGAACGCAGCAACAGTAGATATATATAAGCTACGCAAATTCCAGCGTTCTAATCAGGATACATGTATAAATCAAAAGCCTCTTGTAAAAGTAGGTGATGAAGTAAAAGCTGGTGATATCATAGCTGATGGTCCATCTACTGACCTTGGTGAATTGGCTCTTGGTAAAAATGTTCTTGTGGCGTTTATGCCATGGAATGGATATAACTTTGAGGATTCAATACTTATATCAGAAAGAATAGTGCGCGATGATGTTTATACATCTATCCATATCGAAGAATTCGATGTTATGGCTCGTGATACTAAATTGGGTCAAGAGGAAATAACACGCGATATACCTAATGTTGGTGAAGAAGCACTTAAGCATCTTGATGAATCAGGTATTGTTCATATAGGTGCGGAAGTTCATCCAGGTGATATTCTTGTTGGTAAGGTAACACCAAAAGGTGAAAGTCCAGTAACGCCAGAAGAAAAACTTCTAAGAGCAATATTTGGTGAAAAAGCTGCTGATGTTAAAGATTCATCTCTTCGTCTTCCACCAGGAGTTGCTGGTACAGTTGTTGAAGTTCGTGTATTTAATCGTCGTGGTGTTGATAAAGATGTTCGTGCTTTATCAATTGAGCAAGAGGAAATCGAAAGGCTTGCAAAAGACCGTGATGATGAAAGAAAGATTCTTGAAGATGGTTTCTACTCACATTTAGAAGATATCTTAATTGGTAAAAAAATTGCTTCTGCTCCAAAAGGATGTGGTCTTAAAAAAGGTGATGAAATAACAAAAGAATCTCTTTATTCAATTGAAAAACGTGGCATCTGGAGGCAAATAGCAATTGAAGATGAAGCTTCTATGTCTGAAATAGAAGCAATTAGAGAACTTGCAAAAAGAATTAGGAAGGTGCAAGGCGTAGAGTAATGGTTAATACAGATTTTCTTGAAAAATCTATTTTGGTAGTTGATGATGACCCTGTAATAAGAAAATCTTTAACAAAATTCCTTGAAATAGAAGGTATTAAAGTTTTATCTGCTGATTCTTTTAAACATGCAGTAGAAGTATATAGAAATAATAAAAATATATCCCTTGCTCTTGTAGATTATGTTTTACCAGATGCAAAAGATGGAACAGCTGTTGAATATTTCTTAAGTAAAAACATTCCAACACTTTTATTAACAGGAACGGTAGATAAAAAAATAAGAGAGCTTTATGTCCAGAAAGGTTTAGTCGATTACATTTTTAAAAGTATTCCTGATGCTCTTAATATCACCGTTGAGCTTGTAAAAAGA
>JALTZE010000302.1 GCA_027051315.1 Micavibrio sp. | reverse complement strand
GATTAAAGTTGTTAAATCTTATCATATTTTTTATTTCATCTTTAATCTGCCATTTATCATTAACTTGAGTGAAATATTTCATAAGATATTGAATAGGAAGTCCTCTTTGCACTTCAAATTGAGAGTAAATACCATCTCTTGCTTGTGCCAATATGTCATCAGATATATCAGTTGCAACAATTTCAAAATTCCAACCAGGAAATTCTGCTTTTTTCTCAGTTAACAACATGGCAAGGGAATATGGTTCTTGTCCACTTGATGCAGCAGCGCACCATATTCTAATTTTTCTATTAGAAGAGCGGCTTTTTTTCATATATGGAAGAATTACTTTTTCAAAAAATGTAAAAGGCTTCATATCCCTAAAAAACGAAGTTTCATTAGTAGTCATCGCCTCAATAATATCTTTAACCAGCTTAGGATCAGGAAAAGCCTTTAACGCCATGGTCATAGCATCAAGATTTGGAAAATCCCATTTTTTTGCAATTGGCGTAAGTCTAGAATCCAAAAGATACGACTTATCAGGGGTAATAACTATACCCGATTTATCATATAAAAGCTCTTTGTATAAATCAAAATCATTAATTCTCATATCATTTTTATCCAAATTTTATTTTAAAACATTATTTACCCAAGGTCCTAGCTTTTCAAGAGGCAGAACTTCAGAACATATACCAGCCATAGCAACCGCACCAGGCATACCCCATACAACAGATGTTTCTTCGTCTTGTGCTATACAATACCCCCCAGCATCAACCAGCTTTTTAAAACCCGATAGCCCATCATTCCCCATTCCCGTAAGCATAACGCCTACAACTTTTTTCCCATATACCGAAACAACACTTCTCATCATCACATCAACAGAAGGTTTACAAAAATTTTCAGGAGCTCCATCATTAAGCTTAATATAAACACCATCTGTTTTTCTTTCTAAGGTCATGTGTATCCCGCCAGGGGCAATATATGCGCATCCTGCCTCAATCTTCATACCATTTTCCCCTTCAAATGCTGTTACACCTGTTTGTTGTTCGATATGTTGAGCAAGAATAGTTGTAAAAGTAGGGGGCATATGCTGTGTAATTACAATAGGAACTTTTACATTTTTAAAATTTTTGATTAAACCGAATAAAGCCTGCGGACCTCCTGTTGAGCTTCCAACAGCAATTATATCAGGCTTATGATATAAACCATTTTGTGTTTTTCTTAAACTAAAGCTTTTTTTGTTTTCAGGAGCAATTTTACGAGTAACATTTCTTACCGCTACTTTACTTTCTATATGAGCAGGAGCTTTTTTTGTTGTGCCAATCTCCCTTATCATTCTAATAAGCTTATCGTTGAAATCTTGCTTATTTCTAAGTTCTACTGAGCTAGTCGGCTTTGCGATACAATCCACAGCTCCCAAAGACAAAGCCTTTAATGTAATGTCTGCATTTCTTTGGGTTAGGGTTGAACACATTATTACTTTTACTTCTGGGTCAGCTTCCAGAAGTTTTGGAAGAGCAGTAATACCATCCATAACAGGCATCTCTATATCCAGCAATATTACATCAGGGTCTATCCTTTTAATGGAGTTAAGTGCGAATTGACCATTTTGCATGGAACCAACTACTTCCATATCATCATTGGCATCTATTATTCTGGAGATGAAACCTCTTATCACAACAGAATCATCAACCAACATAACTCTTATTTTTCTGTTCTGCTTATTTTTATAATCTTTTGATATGACCATAAATTATAACTCTCTATTACTTTATTATCAGTATTTCTTATAAAAGACCTAATTGCATGAATTTTGATTCTATAATTTCACTGTCAAAAGGCTTCATTATATATTCATTAGCCCCCGATTCCATTGCCTTTTGTATATGTGAAATATCATTTTCCGTAGTACAAAATACAACAACTGGATTTTTTCCTTTTTCAGTTTTTCTTAATTCTTGCAAAAATTCAATTCCATTCATAACAGGCATATTCCAGTCAAGTAATACAACATCTGGCATCTCGCTATTACATTCGTCCATAGCATTTTTACCATCTTCAGCTTCTCTACATTGAAAACCGAGGTCTTCAACTATTCTGCGTGCTACTTTTCTAACCACTCTACTATCATCAACTACAAGACATGTTTTCATTATAAACCACTCTTCATATTTTATTGTTTAATTAATCATTTTGACTTTCATGCAAATTACCAAGAAGCTTTGGAACATCAAGCACAACAAGCAATTGTCCATCAAGCCTATATATACCAGATGAAATATCTTTCCATATTTTATCTAAAGTTGCAGGATGTTGCTCAAAATACTTATTTTCCAAAGATAATACATCTCCTACTTTATCTATGGTAAGGGAATAAAGCTCATGCTCATGCTCTACTACAACGCTCATTCTTCTTTTATCTTTTGGAAGGTCAGGAAGCCCAAGTTTTACACGAACATTTATCGCAGTAACAATACGTCCTCTTAAATTTAACGCCCCAGATATTTCCGAACTTGCTAAGGGGATTTTCGTAACTTTTTGTTCACCTAAAACATCTTGTATTTGCAATACAGGAATACCAAACATCTGGTCATCAATAAATATTGTTAGAAATTCTTTGGATAGACCGCTATCAAGAGCGTCCATATTATCTATATGTGAGATAGTTTCAGCTGTATTTGTCATTATTATTATTCTCCACCTTTTTGTGATAGGGTTTTAGAAATAGTATCTAAAAGAGTATCTCTATCAAATTTTGCTATATATTCGTTAAAGCCTACGGAAGAACCCCTATCCATATCTTCGGGTGTTGCGTGTGAAGTAAGTGCTACCATCGGAGTTTGTTGCCAGTTTGAACCTGATTTTACTTTCTCTGCAAATTCAAATCCATTCATCTCTGGCATTTCTATATCACTAACGATAACATCAAACTGTGCTCCTTTTTCACACATTTCAAGTGCGGCAATAGGGCTATCTAACGTAGTAACATCATAACCAGCAACAGAAAGTAAAGGGGTAAGCATATTTCTAAAGAAAGGACTATCATCAACTAAAAGAATCTTGCGTTTTTCTTCTTCATTACTTCCGAAGGCCTCATCACCATGATTTTTATACCAGTCTTTATTATTTTTCCTTATATAATAACCAACATCAATTACATCAGTAGCCTTACCGCTTATAATGGCGCTACCCATAATGCCATCACTATTTCCTGCTATTTCCACATCTATATGTTCTTCTACAATATCTATAATCTCATCTACCAGTAATCCCATGGCTCTATCATTATCAGTAAAAACAAGAACCGGTCTATCTTCACCTTCTAAAGCATTAACATCATAATCGCTAGAAAACGGCAATAACTGCATTAGCTTTCCTCTATATTGAATTAGCATTTGACCATTGGCATATTCAATATCAGATACTTTAATACTTTCTAACCTCGAAACAAGAGCAAGCGGAACAGTTTTTGGAGCTTTATCACCTGCTGCAAATAATAATAATGTAGTTTTCTCGAGCTCCCTGCTTCCCAGTATGTCTTCTTCTTTCTTGCTGTCTGCCCCTTCAGAAGTATCAGACTTACCAGTTGTTTTTGCAATACCGGCAGGGTCAAGTATCATAATAACACTACCATCCCCAAGAATTGTATTACCAGAAAACATTTCAATATCTTTAAGAATATTTGAAACAGGTTTTACAACTATTTCTTCAGTATCAAAAACACGGTCAACTATAATTCCAAAAGAATATGAGCCAACTTGCGTAACAACTATATATCTATGTTCTGAATCAGTACAATCGGATGTTTCTTGTTCTTCTACCTCTGCCTCTACTTCACAATTTTGTGTAGGAGATTCCAGCTTCATCAAATTTTTCAAAGAAACAAGCGGAAGCAAATGGTCCCTTAATCTTAACACAGGAGCATTATTTATTTTTTCTATCTGATATTCAGATTGCTCAGAAGCCATAACAAGTTCACGCACTGCCAATTGTGGTATAGCAAAACGTTCACCTGCAGACTCAACAATCAATGCTGAAACAATAGCAAGCGTAAGTGGTATTTTTATAGTAAAAGTAGAGCCTTTACCCTCTTGTGAAGTAAGCTCTATAGAACCTCCTATTTTTTCAATATTGGTACGGACAACGTCCATCCCTACACCACGTCCTGAAACAGCTGTAACTTGCTCAGCCGTAGAAAAACCAGCCTTAAATATAAATTGGTAAATGCTTTGTGATGGCATTGTTTCTAGCTCTTCTTCGGTAGCAAGCCCATTAGCAACCGCTTTTTCCTTGATTTTATCAAGAGAAAGCCCCTTACCATCATCAGAAATTTTGATAATTATATGCCCACCTTCATGATATGCCTCAAGTTTTATCTTTCCAGTTTCTGGTTTCCCAGCCTTAACCCTATCTTCTGGCAATTCTATACCATGGTCGCCAGAATTCCTAACCATATGGGTGAGAGGGTCTTTAATCATATCAAGAACTTGTCTATCTAACTCCGTATCCTTACCTTTCATTTCAAGGTCAATTTTTTTACCAAGCTCTATACTAAGGTCACGAATAATTCTTGGAAGTTTAGCCCATGCATTGCCTATAGGCTGCATACGTGTTTTCATAACCCCTTCTTGAAGCTCCGAAACAACGTGATTAAGGCGTTGTAACGGTGTGCCAAATTCACTTTCTTTTTGTGTTCTAAGTATTTGTAGGAGCTGGTTTCTGGTAAGTACAAGCTCACTAACCATAGTCATAAGATTTTCCAAAACATCAACATTAACACGCAATGATTGCGCAGCTACTGACGATTCTTTGGGGGCAGCTTTACTATTATTTTTATTTGCTTTATCTTTTTTAGCGGCCTCAGCAGCTTTTTTAGCTTCTTCTTCAGCAGCTTTTGCCTCAGCTTCAAGCTCATCAGGACCTTTTTCATTGGCAAAAGCAGCTTCTAATTCTTCTTCAGTAGCCATTCCTACTACTTTTTCTTCTTTCTTTTCTTCAACAGGAGGTGGAGGAGGGGTGTCTTCTTTTGCTGCTGCTCCTTCATAAACTGCGTCAAGTTTTGCTATTAATGCGGTATCATCACCCTCTGGTTCAGAGCCAGTTTCCTCTAACTCTGAAAGTATCATTTTAATTCTATCAATAGATTCAAAAATAAGTGTTACATATTCAGGTGTAACTTCCAAATCACCATCTCTAAATTTACCAAGAACATTTTCCGCATGGTGAGCAACCTTTTCCAATCTTGAAAGACCTAAAAACCCGCACGTTCCCTTTATGGTGTGAACCAATCTAAAAATATTGGAAAGTAATTCTATATTATTAGGGTCTCTTTCCAATTCAACCATCTGCCCATCGACTTCCCCGAGGCTTTCATTGGTTTCGGTCAAAAACTCTAAAATCAACTCATCCATTTTTCTCTCCATATTATCTGCTTGAAAAAATATATAAGCAGATGTGAATTTTAGCGGTTGCTAAAGCTGGTTGCTACAACAAAGATTGAAGTAAGAATCTTAAAAAATACTTACATAGGGGCACATAATAACATGAAAAATACCATTTGAGTATAACCTATTTAAAATAAGATAATATAAATTAGGTGTATAGAAGCCTTATACTTGATATTTATAAAAACAAAATCATCTATATCTAAGAAAAATCCATACTAATGTACATCATTATCACTATTTCTTGATAGAAATATCGATATTGCCGCCATTTTCTTTAATATCAATTTCATATCCATATTCTTTTGCTAAAAGACCAGAAATATATGGGTGAACAAGTCTGGGATTTATATCAGATACAGGTAAAAGATTTTCTAGTGCTTCTTCTGTATAATCTCTGATTGCTGCACTCTCACCTTTTGCAGTGATAATGGTGATAGCCTCATTTTTTTTAATGCTAATTTCACCACCTCTTGGTAAACATTCAACCGCCATCATCATCGCGTTAGTTAATATTTTACACCAGCCCTCAGGAATATCTGAGGTAAATTCTTCCGATAAAGGATTCCAGTTTTGTTTAATTTTTCCATCAGCAGATAATAGCTTATCAAAAGCAGAATACACATTTTCCGCTTTTATATCCGCATCTCTTCCGCCTGCACCATATGCAAGCCTAAAAATCTGTAATCTTGCCGCAGCTTGCTTTGCACTATATTCAATTAAATCTATTGCATCATCGCCTGCATCTTCCCCCATATCTTTCATAAATTCCACGCCATTATTTATTGCCCCTACGGGACTTATAAGGTCATGACAAATTCTAGAAGCAAGAATCTCAACAATCTCTATTCTGCAATTAATTTTATCCATAAATATTACTCCTCCCAATTAATATATATATTTTCACTAGCCAGCAATTTTGTAATCTGCTCTTTAAGTATTTGAAGATTATTCTTATTATTTGCTTCCGCCCTCACAACAAGTACATTTTGTGTATTAGAAGCCCTAAGAAGCCACCAGCCATATTGATTGCTTACTCTAATCCCGTCAATGTCATTAATGGATAAATCATCAATTTTTCTGACTTTTTCTTTAATTTTATCGACTATATCGAATTTTTTATCTTCTTCTACTTCAAATCTAATTTCTGGAGTGTTAAAAACTTTTGGTATATCAGATGTTATTTCACTAAGCTTTTTATCTTTGTTAATCATTATATTGATAAGTCTTATCGCATTATACAAAGCATCATCGAAACCATAAAATTTATCATTAAAAAAGATATGACCGCTAAGCTCTCCAGCCAAAGGGGCATGTTCTTCTATCATTTTTGATTTTATCAATGAATGACCTGTATTCCACATAATTACATTTCCACCAAGGGCAGAAATTCTGTCATACATTACTTGGGAACATTTAACATCACCGATTATAGGAGCCCCTTCATACATATTCAGAACTTCCTCTGCATATAAAGCTATCATAATATCGCATCTGATTATGCTTCCTTTTTCATCAACGACTCCAATTCTATCCGCATCACCATCAAAAGCTATACCAATATCACAGCCATTTTCTATAACTGCCTTTTGTAAGTCTTCCAGATTTTTATCAACTGTAGGGTCGGGGTGATGATTTGGAAAATTGCCATCAATTTCATCAAATAACAAAATATGCTCATGCGGAATTTTTTTAACCAGCATTCTTAATACTTCACCAGCAGCCCCGTTTCCTGCGTCCCATGCTATTTTTAATTTTTTGCTGCTTGGTGATAAAGATTTACTCAACCTTTTAATATAGTTATCTTTAACATCTATTTCTCTTATTTTCCCATTACCTAAAACATAATCACCTTTTGCTGCAATTTCCCCTATTTTCTGTATTTCTTGTCCAAATACAGGTCCTTTCAACGTAAGCATCTTAAAACCATTATAATCAGGAGGATTATGAGAACCAGTAATCATAATACCAGCAGAACACATTCTGTCTTTTACTGCAAAATAAAGCATAGGACTTGGACCAAGCCCAACAATATCAACATTAATTCCAGTTTCACCTATTCCTTTTATTAATGCTTCTTTTAAGTTTACGGAGCTTTTCCTTCCATCATATCCTACGCATATCCTATCTCCGCCTTTTCTTTTGATATATGTTCCAAAAGAAAGACCAAGAGCATAAGCATCATCGGGAAATAAATTTTTTCCTATCTGACCTCTAATGTCATATTCTCTTAGAATAACAGGGGAGAATTGGTGAGATTTTTGCATTTATATTTTGCCTTCATATGATTTGATGATTTTTCTTACATCTTCGCCTATTTCTTTGTCTTTTAGTGAAAAAGCTATATTAGCCTCGATAAAACCAACACGCCCACCACAATCAAATCTCTTTCCTTTAAAACGAAAACCATTAACTGGATATTTCCCTATTTGATGAGCAATAGCATCAGTTAATTGAATCTCACCCCCAGCACCTTTTTCGAATTTTGAAAGATAGTCAAATATTTCTGGCTGTAAAATATATCTTCCGATAATAGAAAGAGTAGATGGCGCATCTTCGGGCTTTGGTTTTTCAACAAGTCCTTTTATCTTGGCAACTTTTCCATCATCATCTTCGATATCGAGAACACCATATTTTTGTGTATCTTCCTTTGGAACGTCCATAACAGCCATCATATTGCCACCATATTCATTATAGCAATCAACCATCTGTTTAAGGCAACCTGTGTCAGATAAAAAAACATCATCAGGAAGCATGACCGCAAATGGTTCATCTCCGATAAGTTTCTTTGCACACCATATAGCATGCCCAAGCCCCAAAGGTTTAGGCTGTCTAGTAAGAAAGAGCTTACCTTCTGGCATTTCGCTGGTTTTAACTTTTTCCAGCATATCAAACTTGCCTCTGGATTCTAAAGTTTGTTCCAACTCTGGCTGATAATCAAAATGTTCCTCCAAAAGCTCTTTACCACGTCCTGTCACAAAAATAAATTCTTCGATACCAGCTTCTCTTGCTTCTTCAAAAGCATGCTGGATTAAAGGGCGGTCAACAAGAGGAAGCATTTCTTTGGGCATTGATTTTGTAGCGGGAAGAAAACGTGTACCAAGACCAGCAACAGGAAAAACCGCCTTACGGATTGGTTTAAATATTTTTTGATTCATAATATTTTCTGACTATTTTTAAAAATTACAATGATTTTAATCGCATATTA
>JALTZE010000301.1 GCA_027051315.1 Micavibrio sp. | reverse complement strand
AGTTATAGTAATATAGATGTTTTACCACCCAAGCTAAAAGAATAATATATCTTGCATTTTATCCACAATTGTATATATTTCTTTCCGAGTTGCAAGTTTTTAGCATCTTAGAAAGTTAGCATTACCTATCATTTCTCCTTTATAAGAGCTTTGATAAAGAGTTAACCACCAAGACGTCAAAATACCAAAAACTCTTTGTTTTAAAATTAGCCATAAGGAGAATTAAAATGGCAACAGGAACAGTTAAATGGTTCAACCCTACTAAAGGTTACGGATTTATTACACCAGATAACGGTGGTAAAGATGTATTTGTACATATCTCAGCAGTGGAAGCTGCTGGTTTAAGGTCACTGAATGAAGGTGATAAAATATCATTTGATATTACAGAAAATAGAGGCAAAGAAGCAGCCTCAAATATACAGCTTTCAGAAGCTGCATAAATTCATAAGAATTCAAATAAAAACCCGTTCTTTGTGGACGGGTTTTTTATTATCACCAAATAGCTAATACCAAGCTATATCCCAAAATAATTTTCTAATATTTTCTTATATATTGCGGTGAGCTTATATAAATCATCGACAGAACATCTTTCATTGACTTGATGTATTGTTTCATTGGTAAGTCCAAATTCGACAACTGGACAATATTTAGAAATAAATCTAGCATCTGAAGTTCCACCACTAACCGTTTGTTTAGGTTTTTTACCTAAAATTTCTTCAACAGCACCTGCCACGCAATGTGTCCATTCGCCAGATTTTGTAATAAATGATTCGGCGTTACTCCAACATTTAAGTTCGTAATTATATTCAGTTCTATCTATTATTTCTCTTATTTTATTTTCTAGTGATAAAGCATTCCATCTGTCAGAGAATCTAACGTTAAATTTTGCTTTAGCTG
Source organism: Micavibrio sp. (assembly GCA_027051315.1). Classification (GTDB taxonomy): domain Bacteria; phylum Pseudomonadota; class Alphaproteobacteria; order Micavibrionales; family Micavibrionaceae; genus JALTZE01. The sequence goes on along the minus strand of JALTZE010000301.1, from coordinate 847 downwards.
TACGAGGAAATACATTATCTGCTCCTGTCCCTGCTTCTATGTTTGTAATTTGTAAATTTGTTGGTGGAAAAAATGCTGAACCTTTATCAAATATATATATTGAGAGCTGATAAATTATTTCAGCAAGTTTAGGAATAGGATTATCAGCTAAATGCGGGTAGGCAACATGACCTTGCTTGCCTATAACTGTTATTTCTCCATTAAGTGAACCTCTGCGTCCTATTTTGATTTCTTCCCCAAGCTCATAAATATTGCTTGGCTCTCCTACTAGTGCAACATCTGGAATTTGTTTATTTTCTTCCATCCATTGTAAAACTTTATCTGTGCCATTTATTGCAGGACCTTCTTCATCTCCTGTAATTAGAAATGATATGGAGCCTTTGGGATTCCCATGTTCTTCTATAAATTCAGAAACAGCAGCTATAAAACATGCAATTCCTCCTTTCATATCCGAAGTCCCTCTACCATATAAAATACCATTTTCTTCAATTGCTCCGAATGGGTCATATTTCCATGCAAGTTCATCACCAACAGGTACAACATCTGTATGACCAGCAAAACAAAGATGCGGTCCATTCTCACCTAAGCGTGAGAACATATTCTTAATTTCAGGCATATTATTTGATGAAAATGGTAAATTTTGTGAAACAAATCCCATCTGTCCCAATATTTCAGCCAAATATTTCTGTATACCTTCATCTTTGGGAGTAATAGAAGGAAATTTTATCATTTCCTTAAGGATTTCAAGTGGTTCTATTTTCATTGGATTTCCTATGGAATCACGACAATATATGCGGAATTATAAATTATTTTTTAATTTAATGGTATAGCTATATAGTTAATTTCG
>JALTZE010000300.1 GCA_027051315.1 Micavibrio sp. | reverse complement strand
GAAACTATCAACGCAACTATATAATGTAATTTTTAAATTTTTATTTAGCATATTAAACCATTTTATAAAAAGTAGGATAAGCAATGTTTAAAGGCTCACTTACCGCCCTGATTACACCTTTTGAAAACGGGGAAATTGATTATGATAGATATGAAGCTATCATCGAATACCAAATTAATAACGGAACTTCTGGTATAATTCCTTGCGGAACTACTGGAGAAGCCCCGACCCTTTCATCAGAAGAACATAAACGGCTTGTTGAATGTGCCGTGAAAACTTCAAATGGAAGAATCCCTGTTATCGCAGGCTCAGGAACAAATTCAACAGCACAGACAATCGAAAAAACCAAAATAGTTAAAGATATCGGTGCAGATGCAGCCCTAATCGTTGCTCCTTACTATAACAAGCCTACGCAAGAAGGTCTTTATCTTCACTTCAAAGCTGTACATGATGCTGTGGATATTCCTATAATAATTTATAATGTTCCGTCCAGAACTGTTTGCCAGATTGAATATGATACTGTTTGTAGGCTTGCTGAATTACCACGTATTGCGGGGATTAAAGATGCTACATCTAATCTTTCAAGGACTAGTAAATTAAGACGTGATTTAGGAGATGATTTTTGTTTACTTTCTGGAGAAGATGCTACTGCTGGTGGTTATCTTGCGCAAGGAGGAGATGGCTGTATTTCTGTTTCATCAAATATTGTTCCTGATTTATGTGCTAGAATGCATGATTCGTGGGAAAAAAGAAAAATAGAGGATTTTCTCGAAACACAATATAAATTAATGGAATTGCATGAAGCTATGTTTTGTGAAAGTTCTCCTGCTCCTGTTAAATATGCGGCAAGTCTTCTTGGACTATGTTCAGAAGAAGTAAGAGCTCCGCTTACCCCTGCTTCTGAAAAATGCAAAATGATAGTTAATCAGACCATGAAAAATCTAGGATTAGAGCTTAAAAAAGCAATATAAATAAAAATGGCAAAAAAGAATAAAAGCAAATCTGGACTTATCTCAACAAATCAAACAGTTGCAGAAAATCGACGCGCCAAGTTCGATTATCATATCGAAGAAAAATTTGAATGCGGTATAGTTTTAATGGGAAGTGAAGTTAAATCCTTGCGTCGTGGCGGTGCTTCGATAAATGAGGCTCATGCCGCTGAAAAAAATGGTGAAATGTGGCTTTATAATGCTCATATTGCTGAAAATCAGTTTTCGGGAAAACATCTACAACATGAGCCAAGAAGGATAAGGAAGCTCCTGCTACACCGTAAGGAAATAAATAAACTTATGGGAGCAGTTAATAAACAAGGATATACTATTGTTCCGCTTAGAATATATTTTAATGATAAGGGACTAGCAAAAGTGGAGATAGCCCTTGCCAAAGGTAAGAAATTATATGACAAGAGAGAAACAGAAAAATCAAGAGATTGGGGACGACAAAAACAAAGATTGCTAAAAACTCGGTAAGATTAACATTATAGCTAATATATAGAATTGCAAGTTTGCCAATATCGACCTACAATGTTAAAAATATTAGTTCTTTAATCTCGTTTAGATTCTTTATTTTATATGGCAGAAAATTCTACTAAAAATCAGTCTAGTACTACAAGAAATATAATAAGAGGCATACTTCGCGGTGATGTTGCTATGGCTCTTGGTATAGTAATGATTTTGCTTTTTATGCTATACCCTATTTCTCCGTGGCTTCTTGATACTGGATTATCTGTATCCATTACTTTTGCAGTAA
>JALTZE010000299.1 GCA_027051315.1 Micavibrio sp. | reverse complement strand
CCCTATGAATAATAATGATAAGAACCAGTATAAGAATCTTCTTATGTTTTTTATAATGCTGGTTGCTGCTTATATGATTTATGACCATTTTGTGGTTCAGCCAAGAATAGATGCTTTGGAACTTGCAAATAAACAAAAACAAGAAGAACAGCCACAAAAAGCAATGAATATTGCTAAAGAAAAAATAAAGGCTAGAAATTTAATTATTGAAGAAAATGACAGAATAGTAATAGAAAATGGAATGGTAAATGGTTCTATAAATCTTAGGGGTGGGAGGATTGATGATATTTTACTAAAACAATATTATAAAACTATTGAGAAAAAAGAAAATGTAGAGCTTTTATCACCTGCAAATACAAAATTCCCACAATATATTGAGATGGGCTGGATAACATCATCAAAGACTCTTGAGCTTCCATCATCTGATACAATATGGAAGGTGGCAGGACATAATTCAGTTTTATCCAAAGGTAAATCAGTTACTATATTTTGGGAAAACAAGCAAAATATTCGCTTTGAGAAAGAATTTAATATTGATGAAAATTATCTTATATCTGTTGAGCAAAGAGTAATAAATAAATCAGATAATGAATATGTAATATATCCATATTCATTAATATCCAGACATGGTAAACCTAAAAATTATATTGGTAATCTTATAATGCATGAAGGACTATTGGGATATATAGGAGATGAGCTTTATGAAATATCATATAAAGATTTAGAAAAAGATGCCGATATGAGTATTACAGCAAATAATGGCGGATGGGTAGGAATAGTAGAAAAATATTGGTTTACTGGAATCATACCAAAACAAGATGAAGAACATAAATATAGATTTACCCATACTCAGGGAAAAGAAGGTATATATAGAACAAAATATCAAGTTGATGTTACAGGTTCTGCGGTTTCGCTTGCTGCTGGTAAAGTTGTTTCATATACAGATAAATATTTTGTTGGTCCAAAGAAACTTAATTTGCTTGAGCAATATGAAAAAGAGCTTGGTATTAAGCATTTTGATTTAGTGGTAGATTTTGGTTGGCTTTATTTTATGACCAAGCCTTTTTACTATGTAATAATGTTCCTAAATCAATATGTAGGCAATTTTGGGGTAGCAATTATAATATTTACTGTAATGTTAAGATTTCTTGTATTCCCGCTTGCAAATACTTCATACAGGTCATTTGCTAATATGAGAAAAGTTGCTCCACAGATTGTGGAATTGCGTGATATCTATAAAGATGACAAAGTAAGACTACAAAAAGAGTTGATGGAATTATATCAAAGGGAAGGCGTAAATCCAATGGCTGGTTGTCTTCCTATATTATTACAGATACCAATATTCTTTGCGATGTATAAAGTTTTATATGTGGCAATCGAGATGCGTCATGCACCATTTTTTGGATGGATTCATGATTTATCTGCACCTGACCCAACATCTTTTGTAAATCTTTTTGGACTTTTGCCATTTGATGCTCCTTCAATATTGCAAATTGGTATTTGGCCTTGTTTGATGCTGATTGGTCTGTTGATGCAAAGGCAGATGAATCCGCCACCGCAAGACCCTTTACAACGTCATATGATGATGTTTTTCCCATTCTTTATTACATATATACTTTCGGGATTTGCTTCGGGGCTTGTTATATATTGGACAGTCAGTAATTTTCTATCCGTATTACAACAATATATAATTATGAAATCTATGGGCGTAGAAGTTCACTTTTTTAGCCGTCCGAAAGCTGAAGAGAAACTCGATGATATGGTAA
>JALTZE010000298.1:818-1773 GCA_027051315.1 Micavibrio sp. | reverse complement strand
CTTTTTTTACCAACTATATGAGAAAAGAAATTCAAACGGCGTTTGAATTGGCCGGCAAAACCTATCATTCAATTGAAGAAGAATTTGAAAAATTAAGATTTATTGATTCCGCAGTATTGGGGCTTCCTAAGTGGGAACGAATAGTCTCTCGCGTCAATGATGTTATTAAGTCATTCTGGTTCGCAGGAATCACAAAAATGGATTGGAAAACATGGGAGTGCCAGCAAGGCGTTGAAAATGTTCTCGCTTCGGCTGAGATAAAAAGCATTTTAAAAATTAAGGAACGTTTTGCTAAAGAAGGTTTACGTGTTCAACTAATAGCGACAGATACAATTCTATCCTGCCTGGCTGCTCGATTGATTAAGCAATGGTTTGACATGTATGGCAATAAAAATGGCATCGATGTGTTTTTTAACGAAAAGACAGACGTTGCGAAAGGGCTGCAAGTTATCAATGGTGCTACTTTTGAAAAAGAAGGTATTCCCAGTCTTATGAAAATATGCAATAAAATTGTAGATGAATTTCATGTGTCAAACTTAATTATGAACGTTACAGGTGGCTATAAAGCCATGCTTCCTTATTTTACAATTTATGCTCAAGTTCACGATATTCCAATCTTCTACATATTCGAAGAGACCGATCAATTGATTCACATTCCGCAGGTGCCATTAAGCATTGACTGGAATATCTTTGATAAGTATTGGGATCAATTCTCTGTGCTCGAAAAAGAAGGTGCCTATGATTCCGCTAAACTGCCTCGTGATTTTCTCTCGGCCGCGGCAGGCTGTTTAGATTGGGAGGAAAACCTGGTGGGATTTAATGCTTTGGGCTTTATTCTTTGGAACAGGTATAAAAGCAAGTATTTCATTTTCTATGCACCCGATGATGTCTGGGAAGAAATTCAGCAACAAGAGGATATAAAGCGGATATTAAAAACCAAATTTTATCGTACAAC
>JALTZE010000298.1:0-808 GCA_027051315.1 Micavibrio sp. | reverse complement strand
GATTAAAGGGGAACACACAGTTTATGATGATGGTGATAACAACAATCGAATTTATTATTTTGAAAGACAAGACCAGGTTTTTATTTACAAGACATTTCAAAGCGAAGAGAAAGCAAAAGCTTACATCAATAGCTTAGTAGATCGCGAAGCAGTTATTAAGTCCTCAAAGCCACGAAAAGTGGAGGTTGAAAATGTTTAAAGTAGCCCAACCGTTGTTTTTTCATGTTATTACCCCCTTACACGTAGGAAGTGGGAGTGATTTGGGAATCGTAGATTTGCCCATTCAGCGGGAAAAACACACCGGTTTTCCAAAGATTGAAGCATCCAGCTTGAAAGGAAGCTTTCGTGAAACCTTAGAAGATAAATATTCAGATGTCAATGACCGGATCAAAGTCAATCTGGTATTCGGATTGGATGCCTCTAATGAAGAAAGCGAGGAAGTGAAGGCGTTTTTTGAGCAGAAAAGCCATACCGAATTTGCCGGGGCATTAGGATTAACCGATGCACGAATTCTTCTCTTCCCGGTTAAATCTATGAAAGGTATTTTTGCCTGGGTGACGTGTGCAAAAGTGCTTCAGCGGTTCACAATCGACTTAAATCTTTGTCATCCGCCTATAGAAAATTCTAATCTGAAATTCTCGCCGCAAAATACAACCAACGCTTTGTGCAGTTCGAGAGAAGTGATGATTTCAGATAAAATCGTGCTTGAAGAGTTTACCTTTGAAGCAGAAACGAATGAGAAATTAAAAAATTTCGCTAAACATTTAGGTGATATTTTAGGGCTTCCTGAGCTTGAAAACAAATGTGT
>JALTZE010000297.1 GCA_027051315.1 Micavibrio sp. | reverse complement strand
CTACAAATAAATAAGCACAGATAAAAGCAATAACAACCAATATCAAACAAATAAAATCAAAATCTCCGTAATTAAAAACACTATTTTCAAAATCACTAAAATAGCTAGCCACATTAATAATCAAATCAGCCCCAAAACAACCAATACGAATTGCAAATTCTTCTAAACCAAATCCCATCAATAAATAGGATAAAAGAACCATAGGCATTACAATCCCCCCCAATAAGGGCATAGCTAATACATTAGCAGGAAGAGAAACCAAACTTAAAGATTGAAAATGATATAAAACAAAAGGAGCAGTAAAAATCCACGCAACCAAAGAAGTAACCGCAATCCCCAATAAATAGCCACCAATTCTTACTACCACTCCCTTGTTACTAAGATATCTCCACCATACACTGCCATAATTACCCCAAAATAAAACCAGACCAATAACAGCAGAAAAAGAAAGCTGGAAACTTGCCATAACAATACTTTCAGGAGAAATCACTAATATAAAAACCGCACAAAAAGCCACAAGCCTCATAGAAATAGGCGACCTATTCAACATCACAGCAAGCATAACAATAGAAACCATAAGAGCCGCCCTTTGCGCAGGAATAGCAGCACCAGAAAAATACATATATGAAACCGCCGTTAAAATAGAAGCAATAGCAGCAATTTTTTTAATATCAAAACGTAATGCAATATAAGGAATAAAAGCTAAAAATAGCCTTAAAAAGTAAAAAACTATCCCTGACATCATTCCCACATGCATACCAGATATTGCAAGCATATGAGCAAGACCAGAATCACGCATTGCATCAATATCATCTTCATTCATGCTTCCTTTTTTTCCTGTCATAAGCACGCTAAATAAGGAAGCACCATCATAACCGCTTTCAATTATCCTTTTTTCAACTCTGTCACGTATTTCATAAATATATGATTTAAATCCTTCTTGATTATATTCTTCCCAATCAATTTCAGGCTTACCAAAAAAATACCCATATCCCCCTATCCTTTTAAAAAATGAATATCTCTGAAAGTCAAAACCACCTGCCACTAAAGGAGGATTAGGGGGAGCAACAAAACCAAAACCATAAATAGCTTGTCCAATTTTAAAATCATGTTTTCCCCTGACTGTCATTCTGATAAAATTTGGCGAGTTTTTCTTTTCCACCCCTTCAATAACAGGATTTTTTAAAATAAATCTGGTCTTTTTTCCATCTCCAATAATTTCTACATATTCAATCATACCTTTTATAAAGACATTGCTAAATTTTTGCGTCAAAACAGGGGCATAAACATACTCAGTCCTAACCGTAGAAATCATAATTCCAAAAAACAGTAAAAATATCGCCGCCAACCAAAATGGCCTATAAAAAAACAAAATAATGGCACAAATAAAAACTAATAAAGATGTAAAAACAACATCAGGCTCAAAGGGTAATAAAAAATAAACACCACACCCAAATCCTAAAAATACAGGAACCCACAAAAAACCTTTATTTACTGTTTTGTAAAAATCATCTCTCATAAAAAATAAAATATCTTGTTTTCGCCTCTATATATACTTATAAAACCAAGATGATAACAACTTAAACGAAAAGAATTTAAAAATGACAGTAGTTACCAGATTTGCACCATCTCCAACAGGTTTCTTACATATCGGAGGAGCAAGAACAGCCCTTTATAACTGGCTTTTTGCCAAACACAATAATGGAAAATTTCTACTTAGAATCGAAGATACAGACAGAAAAAGATATACAAAAGAAGCAGTCGAAGCGATAAAGGAATCACTTAACTGGATGGGTCTTGATTGGGACGGTGAAGCAATTTCACAATTTGAAAGAGCAAATATACACAAAGAAATAGCAGAACAATTAGTTAAAAAAGGCAAAGCATATTATTGTTATTGCTCTCCCGAAGAGCTTGAACAAATGCGAGAAAAAGCCAAAAACGAAGGAAAAAGAACATTTTATGACCGCAGATGGCGTGATGCAGACCCTTCAACTGCACCAAAAGATATAAAACCAGTAATCAGGATTAAAGCTCCTATTGATGGCTCAACAATAATAGAAGATAAAGTACAAGGAAGGGTAGAAGTAAAAAACAACCAGTTGGATGACTTCATATTGCTCCGCTCTGATGGTTCTCCTACATATATGTTATCTGTGGTTGTTGATGACCACGATATGAATGTAACCCATATTATCCGTGGCGATGACCACCTCAATAATACTTTCCGTCAAAAAATCATATATGACGCCATGGGGTGGAACTTACCCGTTTATGCACATATTCCCTTAATACACGGAAGCGACGGAAAAAAACTTTCTAAAAGACATGGAGCAGTAGGAACACAAACATATAAAGATTTAGGATATCTTCCCGAAGCCATAAATAACTATCTACTTCGTTTAGGTTGGGGACATGGTGATGAAGAAATAATACCAATGGATAAAGCTATTGAACTATTTTCTTTAGAAGCAATTGGCAAAGCAGCCGCCTGTTTTGATATAGCAAAACTTGAACATATAAATTCATATTATATGAACCAGAAATCAAATGAAGAATTGGCTAAACTAATTGAACCATTTCTTGAAAATGACCTCAATATCAAACCATCACCACAGGCGCAAGAACGTATCATATCTGGCATGAATGAACTAAAAAGCCGAGCAAAGAACCTCAAAGATTTAGCAAGTGAATCAGCTTTTTACGCAATTTCCGTTCCTTTTCCTTATACAGAAAAAGCAAAATCATTATTAAATGATGAAGGCAAAATGGCAATTACTGAACTTCTTACAAATTTTGAAAAATTAAGTGATTTTAATGCAAAAGAAATAGAACAAATATGCAAAAAAGTTGCAAATGAGAAATTTAACGGAAAACTTGGAAAAGTTGCCATGCCGTTGCGTGCTGCACTTACAGGCACAACTATTTCACCTTCTATTTTTCATGCAGCAGAAATATTAGGAATCGAAGAAGTTCGTAACCGTATCCAAGAAGCAATAAAGCAATAAAGCATTAACCATTTTATGTTTTACTGATTGTCGATTGATTGATATTGCAAAAAGATATAATATCTCAATTCTATTATTCTAAAACATTTCACACATGCTTCTTGGGGAAACAAAATGACAGAAAAAGAAATTGAAAAAAAATACTTTACTTTAACAAATGATGAAACAGGCGAAAGCTATAAGCTTCCAGTGATAGAAGGTACTCTTGGTCCCTCGGTTATTGATGTAAGAAAACTTTACGCCCAATCAGGATATTTCACCTTCGACCCAAGTTTTACATCTACAGGAAGCTGTAAATCACGCCTAACATTCATTGATGGTGAAAAAGGAATACTTCTTCATCGTGGATACACAATAGAAGAATTAACAGAAAAAAGCTCATTTTTAGAAGTATGCCACTTGCTTTTATATGGTGACCTTCCAAATCAAAATGAACTTGATGAATTTACTAAAAATATTAAATATCATACGATGGTAAATGAACAAATAAATTATTTCTTCCGTGGTTTCCGAAGAGACGCCCACCCAATGGCAATAATGTGCGGAGTTGTAGGAGCATTATCAGCCTTTTATCACGATTCACTAGATATATATGATAAAAGACAAAGGGAAATTTCAGCACACAGATTACTAGCAAAAATTCCAACTCTTGCCGCTATGACATATAAATATAATATCGGACAACCTTTTATGTACCCCAGAAACGACCTTAATTATGCCGAAAATTTCCTATATATGTGTTTTGGTGTTCCAGCAGAAGAATATAAACCAAATCCAGTTCTTGCAAAAGCAATGGACAGAATATTTATTCTTCATGCTGACCACGAACAAAATGCATCAACATCAACGGTGCGTCTAGCTGGTTCATCATATGCAAACCCTTTTGCCTGCATCGCAGCTGGTATCGCATCATTATGGGGACCTTCTCATGGTGGTGCAAATCAAGCTGTTTTGGAAATGCTATCCGAAATTGGTAGCAAAGATAAAATACCTGAATTTTTGGAACGGGCAAAAGATAAAAATGACCCATTCCGCCTTATGGGTTTTGGTCATAGGGTTTATAAAAACTATGACCCAAGAGCAGGCGTCTTAAGAGAATCATGCCATGAAGTTCTTGAAGAACTTGGTGTCAAAAATGAACCTCGCCTTGAACTAGCTATGGAACTAGAACGTATAGCTTTAGAAGACCCATATTTTGTGGAAAGAAAACTATTCCCTAATGTTGATTTCTATTCAGGAATAATCCTAAATGCAATGGGCTTCCCTACAAACATGTTTACGGTTCTTTTTGCAGTTGCAAGAACTGTAGGCTGGATATCACAATGGAAAGAAATGGTAGAAGAACCTACATTAAGAATTGGGCGCCCAAGACAATTATATACTGGCCCAACCAAAAGACCATATGTCGATATCAATGAACGCAAATAAGGTTCAAATAGATTTCAATATTGCATCAACAGCATTACAAGAGGGGCTACTTCCGTTAGCCCCTTTTATTTTATCAATAATCAACGCAAAATCTTTTTTCTGTTTCTTTACTGCCTCTTTATCCTCAATTAACCTAATAACAGCATCATACATATTATTTGTATTACATTTATCTTGAATAAATTCTGGCACAACTTCCCTATCAAACATAATATTAACAAGATGAGCATATTTTACTTTCACAAATCTTTTTAGAATATTAAAACTGATAGAATTCATTTTATAACCAATAATATGAGGAACACCACACATCGCTAATTCAAGCCCGACAGTACCAGATGTAGCAACAGCAGCATCACACCTTTTGAAATAACTCCATTTCTTATCATTATTAGCCACAATCTTAATCTTATTTGGCATATCCTTAAATATCTCAGCTATAAATTCCTTTAAATGCGGCAAAGTAGGCATTAATATAGTCATATTTCTATCATATTCGTACAATCTTCCTATAATATCTTTATAAACTCCTGCCATTCTGGCTATTTCACCTTTTCTACTACCCAATAAAAAGCCTACAACTTTACCTTCGATATTATTATATGGTTTTGCATCCAAAATTCCGCTATCAATCATGGGATGTCCCACACATTCGGCCTTCATTCCTTCCTTAATAAAAAACTCTGGTTCAAAAGGAAAAAGGCAAAGCATCATATCTAAGAAATGTGAAATTTTTTTAGCACGCCCCGAACGCCACGCCCAAACAGTAGGCGCAACATAATGAACCTGAAAAGACTTTATTTTGCTTCTATTTTTGACTTTATTTTGAACCCTAAAACTAAAATCTGGAGTATCTATTGTTAAAATTATATCAGGTTCAAATTCTTCAATCGCCTTAACCGTTTGATTAATCCTAGTAATTAATTTAGGTATTTTAGGAAGAATCTCTGCAATTCCCATAATTGACAATTCTTTCATATCAAACAAAGAATTACAAAGCCCCGAATTAAGCATAACATCGCCACCAATACCTGATATTTTTGTATCAGGATAACGCTTCAAGAATTCTTTTAGAAATCCACCACCTATAATATCCCCAGAAGCTTCGCCCGCTATGATAAATAATTTTAGATTTTTTTTTCCTACCATATATCAAATTCACCTAAGGTTCAAAATAGTTCCATTTGCATCTATTTCAGCACCAAAAATATATATTCCATTTTTATCTGCAAACTCTATAACTTCATCTTCATCAATTATCAGACTTCTTTTCGCCTCTATAACAATTCCTTTAAACCCTGCTTTTGATATATTTTTTACTGTATCCAAACCAATAGTTGGCATATCAAGATTCATATCTTGTTGCGGCTTGCACAATTTAACCATAACCCCTTTTTTCTTGGTTTTTGATAATAAACCACATCTTTTAATCAATTCGTCAGTACCTTCTATTGCTTCCACTCCCAAAACTATACCATCTTGTACAATAACCGATTGCCCAACATCAATTATCCCCACTACTCTTGCTACCTCTATCCCTCTTTTTATATCATCATAATGATTTTTAGGAGGAGCAACACTACCCAACAGCCCCTTACGCGCCAAAAGCTCACTTGCAAATTCATGCACCCCATGAATTGCAAAACCTTCATCTTCGAATATTTTTTTGATAGCTTTCAGCAAGCCATCATCTCCCATAGATTTAAAACCAATTTTTAAAAGCAAACCAAGTGTTTCAAAATTAGGTCTAATTTCTGATAAAGCAGGTCTAGCAATTGCGCCTATAAAAACAACATCTTTAATTTCATGTGTTTTCAAACATTTAAGAATTTGCGCAGCTTTACTAAAATTAATCCATAAATGATTATATCCTTTAACTATTTCAGGATTTGTATGACCTTCAAAAGCAATTATAAAAACCTCAATGCCTGATTTTTCGCACGAAGCAATAAGCCTAGCGGGCATATTCCCCCCTCCCGCAATAATAGCTAGCTTATTTATTTCTTTTTTTTCGGCTGACATAGCGGAAAGCCCGTATCTACACTTGCAAAATCAAGTATTTGTTTAACAATCTCGTCATCTTTAAATTCTTCGTACGCTTTATTAATTCTATCTTTTAAATTTCCTTCAGAAGAAAATATTTTATTAAAAGCTTTTTGAACTGAACGTATTTGATTTCTATCAAAAGAGCGTCGTTCCATACCGATAATATTTAGTCCAGCAAGGTCTGCTCTTTCCCCTTTTACTCGTCCAAAAGGAATTACTTCACTTTCCACACCAGACATCCCCCCTATTATAGCATGATTACCAATCCTAATAAATTGATGAACAGCAGAAAGCCCACCTATAATAACAAAATCACCAACAGATACATGCCCTGCTAATGTTGCATTATTGGCCATTATAACATTATTACCAATTTTACAATCATGTGCGACATGTGCCCCCATCATAAATAAGCAATTATCACCAACAACTGTTTTCCCCTCACCAGAAACAGTACCGGGATTCATTGTAACATGCTCTCTTATAACGTTATTTTTTCCAATTATAAGTTTGGTAGGCTCATTATTATATTTTAAATCCTGAGGATTACCTCCTATCGAAGCAAAAGGATGAATAATTGTATTTTCTCCAATAGTTGTATATCCACTAACAACAACATGTGAAAGTAACTTAACATTATCACCCAACTCAACATTTGCCCTTACAATACTATAAGGACCAACAACCACATTTTTGCCTATCTTGGCACCATTTTCTATAATAGCAGTACTGTGAATATTCATAAAACCTACTTATCATTATTAGCTATCATTGCACTAAATACAGATTCAGCACATAACTTACCATCAACAATTGCTTCACCTTTGAACTTCCATACAGGGCCCTTACTTTTAATTTTCGTGACTTTAATATGAACTGAGTCACCAGGAACAACAGGCTTTCTAAAGCGTGTTTCATCAATAGTCATAAAATAAACAAGCTTTCCCTCTGCCTCTTCACCCAGAGTTTCTACAACCAAAATTGCTGCCGTTTGCGCCATTGCCTCAACAATTAAAACACCAGGCATTATCGGCATTGAAGGGAAATGCCCTTGAAAATGTGGCTCATTCATAGTCACATTTTTTAAGCCAGTAGCACTTACTCCTTCTTCCAATTCCAAGATACGGTCAACCAACAATATAGGATAACGGTGCGGAATCATATCCATAATACGGTTTATATCAATCGGTAATTTATCTTTTTCACTCATATTAACCTCTAACTACTTATTAGTTTTTGTCATCTTTCTTAAAATAGCAACTTGCTTCATAAATTGCTTTATCGGAACAGCGGGATATCCCATCATCTCTTGTCCCATACCAACATCTCTCATAATACCTGATTGCGCCGCAATCCTAGCTCCAGCACCTATTTTTAAATGTCCTGCTATCCCCACCTGCCCCGCAAGTACTACATAATCTTCTAATATAGTACTTCCCGAAACACCAGCTTGTGCAACTATAACACAACCTTTACCAATTTTTACATTATGACCTATTTGTACCAGATTATCTATCCATGTTCCTTGCCCAATGACAGTATCTGGTCCTGCTCCCCTATCAATCGTAGTATTTGCCCCGATTTCTACACTATCTTCAATAATTACCCTACCTAATTGAGGAACTTTTACATGTCCTGCAACATCAATTGCAAAACCAAAGCCATCTTGTCCTATTTTTACACCTGGGTAAATCCTGACATTATGACCAATAATAGAATGTGAAATAGTTGTATTAGCCCCTATTCTACATTTATCACCCAATATTACCCCGTCCATAATAACAGCATTAGGCTCTATATAACAACCTTCCCCAATTTCAACATTTTCACCTATAACAACACCTGCTGAAATATAAGAGCCTTTACCAATATTACTATTTTCACCAATAATGGCACTGTCTGAAACATTAGGCTCTGGATATATATCAGGATAAAAACTTTGCGACGTTAAAGCAAAAGATTTATAGGGTGTAAGTGAGATAAGCGGAATTGTACCCACAGGAGCTAAATATGCAAGCTCTTCTGTAACAAAGCAAGCACCCGCATTTGTATTTTTGAAATCATCTTTATATTTTACATTATCCAGAAAACTTACATCATTCTCACCAGCCACATCAAGCGGTGCAACATCTATGATTTTTAGATTTTCATTTATTTTACCTAAAGGCTTAGCCCCTGAAATATCAACAATCTCTTTAAGAGTCTTACTTCCACTATTTTTAAAAAATCTTTTATCAGCCATAATCACTTTTCACTCAGCTTCAAATCAATATTTTTAAGCTCTTTATTAAGAATTTTCATTACAT
>JALTZE010000296.1 GCA_027051315.1 Micavibrio sp. | reverse complement strand
GGATCCGGGGGTTCGCCCACCTGGCCAAGGTCATCGACGGAGTGGAATTCAAAGACGGCATCGAAGTGAGCACCGAAACCGACAACCGTAGGAACGCCGCCTGATGAAGCCTTCATACACCAGATTTAACTATAGCCCAAGCAGCTTCTGTGGGTGCGGAGCTTCGACACCGTCGAGGAACTATGGCAGGTGTTGCTCGAGTTCAAAAGCGGTTTAATCGGCGCTGGCTGCTCCAGCGGCATCGCTACGCCACCCTAGCCCAGGTACGGACCGCCCGTACGCCCATGGTTGAGACAGCGTGAATTTTATGCAAAACAGTGCCCATGAATTCGGAAGCTTACATTTAAGAGTATATTTAAAGGCAAGGTGAAATTAAACAATGGGAAAAATTTATATTATAGTTCTTAACTATAATGGATGGCTTGATACTGTAGAGTGCTTGGAAAGCATCTTTAAAAGCGATTATATAAATTTTCAAGTAATTGTGGTGGATAATGCATCTTCTGACAATTCTTTAGAGCATATTATAGCCTGGGCTAATGGAACAAAAAAAGTGGATTTCAAGCCCCCTTCTGAATTGAAAAAATTCATCTATCCTTTGGAAAAAAAGCCAATTGAATATGTGGTGTTGGAAGAAGATGAGCTGCTTAACGAAAGTAGATATGCAGAATCGCGTCTGATCATAATTAAGTCAAAAAGAAATAAAGGATATGCTCACGGGAATAATATCGCAATTAACTACGCATTGGGCAGAGGAGACTTTGAATATATATGGGTTTTGAATAACGACACAGTGGTAAAAGCTGACACTTTGTCTTCATTGGTTGCGGCCTTTAAAAAAAAGAGTGGAAAACAAAAACTGGGGATGCTGGGTACTATACAAATGTATTATCAAAAACCGGATAATATTCAAGCTGTCGCAGGTGGTTTCAATAAGTGGACGGGCGTCTTCTGGAATATACAGAATCCAAACGTCTCACCTGAAAATATAGGATATATTTATGGTGCGTCGATATTTATGAAAAAGGCGTTTATCAAGGATCTTGTTATGAAAGATATCGGTTTATTTAATGAAAAATTTTTTATGTACTATGAAGAGGCTGACTTGTGTGAGAGAGCAAGACAATGCGGGTATTGTATTGATGTTCAAAAAGATATAAAAATCTATCATAAATACAGTGCATCGGTGTCGAAGCTCGATGAAGATTTTAGGATTTATTATCTTCAGAGAAACAAGCTTTTATTTTATTGGCAACATTACAAAATCCTGCTATTTGTACCATTGTTCCGTATTTTTGTTGATTTTTTATATTCAATTGTAAAGATGTCTGCGTTTAAAACAGTGTATTTTAGGGCAATTGGTGATTTTATTAAATATTGTTATAGAGAAAATCGGCAAAATTAGGTTCGTCTGGGTTATCAGGGAGCTTTGCAAGGATGTTTCAGGAAAAATAGTTGGTCTCCTGGAAGCTGTGGGACATGCATTTGATGGGATAACATATGATATTGTTTGCACATTTTGAGAGGGGGTGGCTCTGATCTGGTTTAATTGCAGTTGCGAGACAGCCAACGACCAGAGAGAAGAGTCGCCACCATGAGGAAGGGTGTAACAAAGCTAGGTAATGTGGTCCAGATGTACTCTTAACCTTCTTCGGTAACAGTCTATACTGCACTGAGAGGAGGTGGAAATGGACGCAGCGACGAAGATAGCGAAGCAGCGATTGAGCGTGCTGGAGTTGGCGGAGATACTCGGTAATGTCAGCGAGGCCTGCAGGCGTCG
>JALTZE010000295.1 GCA_027051315.1 Micavibrio sp. | reverse complement strand
ATTTAATGATTCCTACTTCAAAAATAACAAATAAATAGAGGAATACAAATGTCTAAAAAAAATAAAAATATCCCAAAAGAAATATCTAGTTTTTTTAATCAACACAGACTGAACAAAATTCAGGCCGTTGCAATTGCAAATAGTGATAAGGTTAAAGGTTTTAACCCAGCAAAACAAAGAGAAATCAAAACAGCAATGTCAAATGCTGGTATTCTAAAAGCTATTAGAAAATTATAACCCTCTATCTATAGCAAACCTCCTTCACCTTATGCACAATATCATCTACCTGAGGCAACGCGAGTTTCTCCAGATTTGCTGCATAAGGTAAAGGAACATCAGCGGCGCAAACACGAGCCACCGGCGCATCAAGATAATCAAATGCATGTTCATTAACCAAAGCAGCAATTTCCGAACCAATCCCCGCATATGCCCAACCTTCTTCTACCGATACAATACGATTCGTCTTTTTAACTGATTCAATAACGGTATATGTATCAAGCGGACGAAGAGTCCGTAAATTTATAACTTCTGCACTAACCCCCTGCTCTGCTAATTTTTCAGCAGCCTCCAAAGCTTTTCCAACCATAACTGAAAAAGCAATAATCGTAACGTCAGTTCCTTCTTTTTCTATTTTTGCTCTCCCCATCGGAATAACAAAATCAGTATCTTTTGGTACTTCAAAGCTTTGCCCATACATAGCCTCATGCTCTAAAACAATAACTGGATTAGGGTCACGAATAGCAGCCTTTAAAAGCCCTTTTGCATCACAACCAGACCAAGGAGCGACAACTTTCAATCCAGGAACATGAGCAAACCAGCTTGCAAAACATTGCGAATGTTGAGCAGCAACACGCCCCGATGCACCATTTTGCCCCCTAAATACAATAGGACATCCCATAGTTCCACCTGACATGTATAAAGTCTTCGCCGCTGAATTGATAATATGGTCCATAGCTTGCATAGCAAAATCCATACTCATGAATTCAATAATTGGTTTTAAACCATTAAAAGCAGCACCAACCCCCATACCAGTAAAGCCATATTCGGTAATCGGAGTGTCAATGACCCTCTTTTCTCCAAATTCCTCTAACATTCCTCGGGATACTTTATAAGCACCCTGATATTCTGCTACTTCTTCTCCCATAAGAAAAACACTATCATCAGCTCTCATCTCTTCTGACATCGCATCACAAAGAGCCTCACGAACTGTTTTTGTTTCTGTATCATTCATAAAAGACGCTTCATCAAATTTTGGAGGAGGTATAACAACCCCTTGCGCATATAAAACATCTCGATTTTCAATAATTTCACCCTCTATTTGTGATGAAATAACTGATACAGATTCAACAAAATCATCTTCACTTTTTGAAACTCCATCTGAGGCAATCACAGGAGCAGAAGAAATCATATCTATATCATCTACTGTTTCGCCATCTTCTAATAAAACAGCAATAGGAGTATTAACCAAAACAGCTTCTGTTCCTTCAGGAATCAATATTTTCCCTAAAACACCTTCATCTACTGCTTCT
The DNA here is from genome assembly GCA_027051315.1 of Micavibrio sp. Lineage (GTDB taxonomy): Bacteria > Pseudomonadota > Alphaproteobacteria > Micavibrionales > Micavibrionaceae > JALTZE01. The sequence continues at coordinate 7,288 of JALTZE010000295.1, read as the reverse complement.
ACTTCCATTGTAGCTTTATCGGTTTCTATCTCTGCAATTATATCTCCAGCTTCTACTTTATCACCTTCTTTTTTAATCCATTTTGCAAGATTACCCTCAGTCATAGTGGGCGATAATGCAGGCATTAAAACTTCAATAGTCATCTCAATCATTCTCCAAAAATCTTATTCTTCAACTGGAACCAAAACATCAGTCCATAATTCTGACGGTTCAGGTTCAGGGCAATTTGTCGCAAAATCTACAGCTTCCTTGATTATATCCTTAATTTCATTTGCAATTGCCTTAAGCTCATCTTCCGTAGCTAATTTTTCATTTATAAGTTTTTCTTTAAGATTGCTAATAGGGTCACGTTCATCTTTATAACTTGCCACCTCTTCTTTTGTCCTATATTTACCAGGGTCAGACATAGAATGCCCCCGATATCTATATGTCATAACTTCTAAAATATAAGGACCATTGCCAGAACGTATATAATCAAGAGCTTTTTTGGCAGCAGCCTTAATAGCAAACAAATCCATACCGTCAACTTGCTCTCCTTTAATACCGTACCCCTCACCTCTTTTATATAATTCACCTGCACAATGCCTTTGACAGCTAGTACCCATAGCATATTTATTATTTTCAATCACATAAAGAACTGGAAGCTTCCACAAAGCAGCCATATTATAACATTCCGCCACTTGCCCCTGATTAGCTGCGCCATCCCCCATATAAGCGACACATACGCCTCTATCTTCTTTATATTTATGAGCAAAAGCAAGCCCCGTACCAATAGCAGAAGAAGCACCAACTATTCCATGCCCCCCATAAAAATTATTTTCAGCACTAAATATATGCATAGACCCGCCCTTACCAGCAGAACATCCACCAGAACGTCCCGTAAGCTCTGCCATAATTTCTTTTGGCTCCATGCCTGCAATCAAGGCATGAGCATGTTCTCTATAAGTTGTAACAACTGTATCTTGCGGTTCTTGCACTGACTGTATCCCTGTTACAACAGCTTCCTGCCCGTTATAAAGATGGCAAAAACCACCTATTAAGCCCATACCATATAATTGCCCCGCTTTTTCTTCAAAACGGCGCATTAAAAGCATATCTTTATAATATTTTTTCAACTCTTCTACGCTATGACTAACAGGCGCATTTTTAAGATTTGATTTTTTTGAAGCAGCCAATATATCCTCCGCCTTCAAATAAGTTTAGATAGATATTGCTACACCATCAAAAAACAAATTACCAGCGAAAAATTACCATCATTTAACGAAATAAAATAACATCCTTAGAAGAACTATAGCCAAGAACAGAATGAACCCTTTCTTCCAGCAAATCCTTATCCAGAGAGGCTGGTCGCAATTTTTTCACTCTTGCTTCTAAATATTTTCTATTATTTGAAACATATTCTAATTCATTTAAAATTTCTGACTTACTATTTTGCAATTCAACATATTTCACATAGCTTCTATCACTAAAAACTAAATGATATGAAAAATAAATCGTCAAAAAAACTGACAATATGAATATCAAACTGTTTTTATTTACTTTTTTGTATCTACTTTCGTTTCTCATGCTTTTATAGAATCACATATGATTCGCACGTTCAAGCATTTTTTTTACCAATAGATTCAAAAAATTAGAGCCATCACAGCTAAGTGATTCTTTCGATTCATTTTTATTTATAATTCTTTAAAATAGATTTACCTGCATAAGACGCACTATTACCAAGAATTTCATCTATTCTTATAAGCTGATTATATTTTGCCAATCTATCAGTTCTTGATAATGAACCAGTTTTAATCTGCCCAGAATTAGTGGCAACGACTAAATCAGCAATTGTAACATCTTCGGTTTCACCTGACCTGTGCGAAAGAATGATACCAAAACCAGCTTTCTTTGCCATTTCTATAGTTTCAAGTGTCTCACTTAAACTACCTATCTGGTTAACCTTAACCAAAACAGCATTTCCTGCTTCTTCTTCAATACCGCGTTTAAGACGCTTTGAATTCGTAACATAAAGGTCATCACCGACAAGCTGAACCTTATCACCTAATGCCAAAGTAAGATTTTTCCAGCCCGCCCAATCATCTTCAGCCAAACCATCTTCAATTGAGAATATAGGATATTTCGTACATAAATCTTCATAATATCTAATCATATCAGATGAGTCATAGATTACTCCCTCACCCTTCATATTATATTTTCCATCTTTAAAAAATTCAGTAGAAGCAGCATCCAAAGCAAGAACAATATCATCACCAGCCTTATATCCTGATTTTTCAATTGACTTCATAATATAATCAAGCGCTTCAACCGATGAACCTATAGCAGGTGCAAAACCTCCCTCATCTCCTACCGAAGTATTAAGCCCATTTTCTGATAATTCTTTTTTTAAATTATGGAATATTTCTGCACCCATTCTAATCGCTTCATTTATATTTGAAGCTCCAACAGGCATAATCATAAATTCCTGAATATCAATAGGGTTATCGGCATGCTCTCCACCATTAATAATATTCATCATCGGCACAGGAAGCTGATGCGCATACGCACCACCAATATATCTAAATAAAGGAACGCCAAGTTCATCAGCCATTGCTTTTGCAACTGCCATTGAAACACCCAATATAGCATTAGCCCCTAATTTACCTTTATTGTCTGTACCATCAAGCTCTATCAAAAAACGGTCAATTTCTTTTTGGTCTTCTGCATCATATCCTATTAATTCTTCTGCGATAATATCATTAATATTTTTAACAGCATTTAAAACGCCCTTACCATTATATTTTGACTTATCACCATCACGAAGCTCAACAGCTTCATGAACCCCAGTTGAAGCACCAGAAGGAACCGCAGCACGACCAAAAGCCCCAGATTCCAAAGTAACATCAACCTCAACTGTCGGATTACCACGACTATCAAGAATTTGCCTTGCTCTTATATCAATTATTGCTGTCATTTACTTTATCCCCTTTACCAATTTATCAATATCTAACAAACTTTTTACAATATCTTCAAAATCATCAAGTCGAACCGAATTAGGGCCATCAGATGGTGCATTATCAGGGTCTTGGTGAACCTCCATAAATACCGCAGCAACACCAACAGCAACTGCCGCACGCGCAAGCACAGGAACCATATTCCTATCACCACCTGTTGAACCGCCAAGCCCCCCTGGCTGTTGCACCGAATGCGTTGCATCAAAAACCACAGGATAACCTGTTTCAGCCATAATTGGTAAAGACCTCATATCAGATACAAGATTATTATAACCAAAACTTGCTCCACGCTCACAAAGCATAATATTTTCATTACCACTTTGCGCTATTTTATCAGCAACATTTTTCATATCCCAAGGAGCAAGAAACTGCCCCTTTTTTACATTTAATGGCTTTCCAGTTTTCGCCGCCGCAACCAAAAGGTCCGTCTGACGACATAAAAAAGCTGGTATCTGTAAAACGTCAACTACCTCTGATACTATGGCGCATTGTTGTTCTGTATGAACATCTGTAATAACAGGAACATCAAATTCACTTTTAAGCTCTTCAAAAATTTTCAAAGATTTATCAAGTCCAATGCCCCGAGCACCTTTTAATGACGTTCTATTAGCCTTATCAAATGAACTTTTATAAATAAGATTAAAACCAAGATTATCAGCAATTCCAACCAACTTCTCACACATCATGAAAGCATGTTCTCTGCTTTCCATTTGACACGGCCCTGCAATAATTGACAAAGCCTTATCATTAGCAATCTCATGACGCTCAACTTTTACAATCTTTGCCATTTTTATCTCCTTAACCAAACTAATCTAAACTAATCTACTATTATCAATAACAGCCCTAACAAATGATACAAAAAGAGGGTGAGGGTTAAAAGGCTTTGATTTAAGCTCTGGATGAAATTGAACCCCAATAAACCAAGGATGGTTCACATTCTCCACTATCTCTGGTAATAATCCATCAGGAGAAACCCCAGAAAAAACTAAACCATTTTCTTCCAAGTCTTTTCTATATTTCATATTAACTTCATATCTATGCCTATGACGTTCTGATATTTTCGTACTACCATATATAGAAGCAACTTTTGACCCTTCTTTCAAACAAGCTTCATATGCACCTAAACGCATAGTACCACCCATATCAGTATTTTCACTACGTTCAACTTTCTCGCCATTTTTATCCCATTCAGTCATAAGCCCTACAACAGCTTCATCAATATCACCAAATTCCGTTGAACTCGCATTTACTACACCACAAAGATTTCTAACCGCTTCAATAACAGCCATTTGCATGCCAAAACATATACCGAAATAAGGAATATTATGCTCTCTTGCAAATTTTGCTGCTCTAATTTTTCCTTCCGTCCCTCTTGAGCCAAATCCTCCAGGTACTAAAATTCCATTCACACCCTCAAGCTTACTTACCGCATCTTCTGATTCAAAAATTTCTGATTCAAAAAACTCAATTTCTACTTTTACATTATTGGCAATGCCACCATGTATCAAAGCTTCATTCAAAGATTTATAACTATCGGTTAAATTAGTATATTTACCAACAACGGCAATTTTCACAATACCTTCTGGCTCTTTTATTCTATGAACTATATCTTCCCACACAGATAAATCAGGTTCAGGGGCATCTTTAATGCCAAAACAATCAAGTATTTGTGTATCAAGCCCCTCCCTATGATAAGTGAGCGGAACTTCATAAATTGTTTTAACATCTAACGCAGGAATAACTTTTTCTTCGTCAATATTACAAAAAAGGCCTATTTTCCTTATTTCGTCTTCATCAATTTTCCTATCTGCTCGACATAATAATACTCTTGGGCGAATACCAACACTCATAAGCTCTTTTACAGAATGTTGCGTAGGTTTTGTTTTGAGCTCACCCGCCGCAGGTATATAAGGCAACAAAGTAACATGTAAGAACACAGCTCTATCACGCCCAACCTCATTACCAAACTGTCTAATAGCCTCCAAATAAGGAAGAGATTCAATATCCCCTACAGTGCCACCAATCTCACATAATACAAAATCTGCACTACCATCTTTTTCATATATGAAGTCTTTTATTTCGTTAGTAACATGAGGAACAACCTGAACCGTAGCTCCCAGATAATCACCCCGACGTTCTTTTGCCAAAACATTCGTATAAATACGTCCAGTCGTGATATTATCCATTTTATTTGCAGGATTTCCCGTAAATCTCTCATAATGCCCTAAATCAAGGTCTGTTTCTGCCCCATCATCTGTAACAAAAACTTCACCATGTTGAAATGGACTCATCGTACCAGGGTCAACATTCAAATAAGGGTCAAGTTTGCACAAACGAACCTTATAACCTCTTGCCTGCAATAAAGCACCGAGGGCTGCTGACCCCAACCCTTTACCTAAGGATGAAACCACGCCTCCCGTAATAAATATAAATCTTGTCATTATATTTCCTGACCTATTTTGAAATCGGAGCAACCGGCACTTCTTCTTTTTTCGGTGCTTCTTTTACCACTTCTTCATCTTTTACAGATTCTACAGTTTTTTCTACTGAAACCTTGTTATCAATAGTTTCAAAAATTTTATCCGCTGAACTTTTCTGATTAGCCAAAATCCCCAAAGTCAAACTAGTCGCAAAAAACAAAATTGCACAAATCACAGTAAGTTTTGTAAGAGCATTTGCCGTACCATGAGCCGTAGCAAAACCACCAAGACCACCCGTACCGCCACCGATACCAAGCCCGCCTCCCTCTGAACGCTGTAACAAAACCAGCCCAATAATAGCCAGAGCCAATATCAAATGAATAACCAGTACAACTTCTTGCATTTCAATCTCACTTTAAAATAATAATTAATTTGCCGCCTTAGCAATATCAACAAATGATTTAGCGTCCAAAGATGCTCCACCAATCAAAGCTCCGTTGACATTTTCTATATTCAGTAACTGCGCCGCATTATCAACCTTAACAGAACCGCCGTACAAAATACGCAAATTGTCAGAATCTGCAAGCATTTCTTTTAATTTAGCGCGAATAAAAGCGTGCATTTTTTTTACATCATCAACAGTAGCAGCATTTCCAGTACCTATAGCCCACACAGGCTCATACGCAATTACTAAATTTTCTGAATTTATTCCGTCTATTTTTACGGCCTCTAACTGCTTTGCTACAATTTCTTTTGCGCTCCCCTTATCTCTTTCCCCTTGCGTTTCTCCAACGCACAAAATAACTCTCAATCCATTCTCAATTGCTTTTTTTACTTTCTTTACAATTATTTCATCACCCTCACCTATTATATGCCTTCTTTCCGAATGACCGATAATCACATATTCGCACCCAATATCAGCAAACATAGCAGCAGAAATTTCACCCGTATATGCTCCATTATCATAAGCGGCACAATCTTGTGCTCCCACTTTAACAATATCTGGTCTATCTTTTAGATAATTAAGAAGAGAACCTATATGCAAAGCAGGCGGACATATAAGAAATTCACAATCAGAAACAGCCGCTCCATTTTTTTCTATTTTATCCATAACGGCTATACAAAGCTCACAAGCATCTTGTAAGCTACCATTCATTTTCCAATTACCTGCAATAAGTTTCTTCATTATTCTATCCATTTTTATTATCCAAGACTTTTATCTACGATATTTATTGGATATTTTCAATACTATGTTGATAAAGATTTATTAGGACTATATATTCTTTCAATCCTTATTATTAAGGATAGTAATAAATTAAACAAAACACAGGATAAAAATAATGCTACGTCTTATGCGCAGTGGTTTTCTCTCTAAATTTTTCATGGCTGTACTGGTTTTAGGAGGCTTGGGTTTAGCCCTAAGTGATATGGGGGGCTCTTTTCGTTCAGGCATATCATCAACCGATGTAGCAAAAATGGGGGGAGAAAAAATATCCTCACAAGAGTTTCATAGAGCAGTACAAAGAGCACTTGGCAGAATAGGAATATCTGCCGAAGAAGCCTATGAAAAAGGATTTATCGACAATGTACTAAATAGTGAAATACGCACTAGAGTTTTTTACCAAGCAGCAAAAGATTATGGAATAGAAATTAACGATGAAGTTATTATAGATAAACTTGGTGAAATGCTAAAACCTATGGTAACTGAGGAAAAAACAGCCACTCAAGCTCTTGAAGAAATTCTTTATTCACAAGGCATAACAAAAGAAGAATTTATCAAAATGATTAAAATGGAACTTGCTAATAATATTTTGATAAAATCAATTATATCCAATGCTAATTATACACCAGATATAATAACCAAAGATATTTACC
>JALTZE010000294.1 GCA_027051315.1 Micavibrio sp. | reverse complement strand
GATGAACATCCTGAACTAAACTATAAAAGTGACTGGGCATCTACCGTATCATCACTTAGATTATCATCAAGACAAAAAGGAGCAGCCATTGTCGAAGCAAATGCCGCAGGAATCGCTGGCTATGCTTTTAAGAGCATGCCTCATGATTTACTTGCATCTTTTCCTATATTTGAACAAGCGGGTCTCAAAATATTTGATATATGTAACGATAATGAGATAAAAACTGTATCAAGTGATATGTTTGATAAAGACACATTCAGACTAAAAAATGCATGGCTAGTTTGCAATGAAAAAGATTACCCTTGGTTATCTAAACATTTAATAACTCAAGTCATACCACATCAATTTGAAGGTAAAATAAGAGATACTTTTATAGATTTTGGTATGAATAGCGGAATGTTGGTTAAAGAAAACGTAAAACCAATGAAACTTGCTGAACATAAACAACATCTTTTACCTTAAAATATAAAATAGGCAGTAAGATAACTAATTCTACTGCCTACTTTTATTAACCTAATTTCTTATCTTTATTAGGCCGCCTCTATATCTATTTTTATATCCAAATCTTCACATTGATTATTTGCAACATCAAAAATTATTTTCTCTGCCCTTGCTACTGCTTGGATTGAGTTCACCATTCCTTTTATGGCATCTTGTTGAGATTTATCAGTAGATGACACATCTATTATCAAAGATTTCAACTGTTTACCTTGAGATATTTGATTCTTTGTACGTAGCTGACGTACAGTTCTTAATATAGAAAGAAGTGTTTGCATCTCTTTTACATCTATATCCCATTCTTTATTTGCTTTGGGAAATGATGTAACATGAAGCGATATTGCATCTTCATATGGTTTATATATTTTTTGCCACAATTCTTCTGTAACAAAAGGTATGTAAGGAGCCATTAGACCCAAAATAACTCTTAATGCTTCCCAAAGTGTAGATTGAGCAGATTTTCTTTCCTCATCTGAATATCTTTCAGGGTGCCAAAATCTATCTTTAACAATTTCTAGATAATTATCACAAAAAGTCATCCAGAAGAATTTTTCCATAGTTTCACGCCCCATAGCGTAATCATATTTTTCAAAACCTTCTGTAACTTTTTCTGTTACCTTATTTAATTGTGATAAAAGCCACTTATCTTCTTTGGTTCTTTTTTCAAAAGCCATTAACGGTTCATTTGGGTCAAAACCTTCTTCAAGCTGCATCAAAGCAAAACGAGCCGCATTCCATAATTTAACAACTAACTTACGTCCTGCTTTTACATCTTTTTCATTATAGCGTAAATCCTGACCCAAATGCGCACCCGCAGCCCAATATCTCAAAGCATCTGCTCCATAAGTTTCCATTACGCTTTGTGGGTTATATCTATTGTAACCATTTGCATCAGTATATTTTTCTAAATCTCTTTTTGAGATTTTCTTACCTTGTTCATTAAGCCCCCAACCCGAAATCATCACATCATTCCAAGGTAAAGAATTAGTATGAGCATCAGATTTTATCAAAGTATAAAAAAGCCATGTACGTATTATTTCAAATGCTTGGACACGTACAGACAATGGATATATATCCATTGTTCCTTTTCTTCCTTCTGACTCCACCCAATTTGCATTTATCAAAGGAGTTAACGAAGATGTCATCCATGTATCCATAACATCACAATCACCTATTAATTCATCAGGATTATAATCATTGCCTTTATATTTTTCCTCTGCTGGGTCAACTGGTAAATGCTCTTCTTTTGCAATTACAGGGTTACCATCTTTATCATACCAAACAGGAAAGGG
>JALTZE010000293.1:2522-8869 GCA_027051315.1 Micavibrio sp. | reverse complement strand
AGACATTATCTCGTCTTTTAATCTCGCAGCAATTTTTTGTTTAAATTGATTTACAAGAGCTGGTTTCATCTCTTCAAATGAAGGAGCTGTTTTATTTCTCTTGTCCTCAACTTTTATTATATGCCAACCAAATTGGGTTTTTACAGGATTTTTGCTAAATTCACCTTTTTTAATGGCAAAAGCAGCCTCAGAAAATTCAGGAACCATTTGCTCTTTGGTGAAATAACCAAGGTCACCTCCGCTACTCGCAGAAGGACCTGTAGAGTTTTCTTTTGCAAGAGTTGCAAAATCTTCACCATCTTCTAATTTAGCAATTATTTCCCTTGCTTTTGCTTCATCTTCGACAAGGATATGTCTTGCGTGAACTTCCTGCTCTTTTTCTATTTCTGCTTTATATTTATTATATTCAGCTTTCAAAGCTTCATCTGTCATTTCTTTGGCAACTGTCTGTTCAACTAAATATTGGAAAGCAAACATAGCTTTCTGAGCTTCTAATTTTGCTTGCGCTGCTTTATCAAAAGATTGTGATGCAAGTGTTTTATCAGTTTTAAATATCTCGATGGCTATTAGCTCACGCAAAATTGTACGATATAAATTATCATCTGATAATACATCAACACCCATAAGATTTTTGCCAAATGCTATTACATCTGCATGAGTTATTTTTTTTCCTGAAACTGTGGCAACAACATCATTATCTTTAAGACCTTCTAAGGAAATATGTTTTACCTTTTCCAAAGCTTGCTCAAGGGAAAGTTCTTTACCCCCTGCTGCTGGTTCTGTCATTGCGTATGAAGCTTCCATTTCTGAAGATGAAGAAGCTGTTTGAGCAGCATCATTTTCCATTTTTTCCACGGAAGTTTCAGATTTTGCTAGTTCTGTTTTTTCTTCTTTATCGCCTACTTTTCCCATTTGCGAAGAAATGGCAACCAAAGCAGCGACTATAGCGACGGCAAAAATACCTAGAATCGCTAGCAATCCTTTATTTGAGCTTTTATTTTCGGACATATCATAATACCTTATTAATTGTTGATTTCATGCCTATTTTGCACAGCCACATGTAAAGAGCAACAGTAAATTTTATTAATATTAGGTCAAGTTTGTTGACGAAATGCCAACATATGCTTATATCAATTCATTTACATTATTAATTACAAAGATATCAGGGTTATCATGCTATTAAAGCTTGCAAGCAAAATTTTCGGGTCAAGTAATGAAAGAGTACTTAAAAAGTACAAGAAAAACATAGATATAATTTCAGGATTTGAAGAAAAATTTAGTTCCATGACAGATGAGGAGCTACGCGCACAAACGGATATATTCCGAAAAAGACTCAAGGAAGGTGAAAGTTTAGACGATATTAGAGATGAAGCATTTGCCGTAATTAGAGAAGCTGGGAAAAGAACGCTTGGTCTTAGGCATTTTGATGTGCAAATGATAGGTGGTATGGTGTTGCATGATGGGGCTATTGCCGAGATGCGTACTGGTGAGGGTAAAACATTGGTGGCTACTTTGGCTGTTTACCTTAATGCATTAGAGGGTAAAGGGGTTCATGTTATAACTGTTAATGATTATCTTGCCAAACGTGACTCTGAATGGATGGGAAAATTATATGAATTTATGGGGCTTACGGTCGGGTGTATTGTATCTAATATCTCAGATGCTGAAAGAAAAGCAGCTTATGAGGCCGATGTTACATATGGTACTAATAATGAGTTTGGTTTTGATTATCTTCGCGATAATATGAAATTCCGATTAGAAGATATGGTTCAACGTGAATTTAATTATGCGATTGTTGATGAAGTTGATTCCATTTTAATTGATGAAGCTAGAACTCCCCTTATTATTTCTGGTCCTTCGGAATCCAATACAGATTTATATGTAAAAGTTGATAAACTTATTCCCCTTCTTGAAGAATGTCATTATGACCTTGATGAAAAAATGAAAACTGTCAATCTGAATGATGAGGGTTCGGAAAGGATTGAACAGCTCCTTATTGAGCATGGAATTTTGACAGATGGAGGGCTTTACGATGCTGCCAATATTGAGCTTGTTCATCATGTTAATAGTGCTTTGAAAGCTCATCACCTTTTTGAAAAAGACAAAGAATATATTGTTAAGGATAATAAGGTAATAATTATAGATGAGTTTACTGGACGTATGATGGAAGGGCGCAGATTTTCAGAAGGTTTGCATCAAGCTTTGGAGGCAAAAGAAGGTGTCCCCATACAAAATGAAAATCAGACACTTGCATCAATAACATTCCAGAATTATTTCAGGCTTTATCCTAAACTTGCTGGTATGACAGGTACAGCAATGACAGAAGCTACTGAATTTAAGACTATATATAATCTTGATGTTGTAGAGATACCTACAAATGTAGAAGTCAAAAGAATAGACCATGATGATAAAATATATAAAACACTTGATGAAAAATATAATTCTATCGTTGAAATAATAAAAGATTGTAATGAACGCGGGCAACCTGTTTTGATTGGTACTGTTTCTATTGAAAAATCAGAATATCTTTCCAAGATGCTAAAAAAACTTAAGATTAAGCATAATATACTTAATGCCAGATATCATGAGCAAGAAGCATATATAATTGGACAGGCAGGTAGGCTTAATGCTGTTACCATTGCTACTAATATGGCAGGACGTGGAACAGATATTAAGCTTGGTGGTAATGCTGAGATGAGGATAGAGCAAGAAATAGACCCATCTTTACCAGAAGAGAAAAGGCAAAAAGCAATAAATAAAATTATTGAAGAAATAAAAGCAGAAGAAGAAGAAGTAAAAGTTCGTGGTGGTTTATGTGTAATAGGTACGGAAAGACATGAATCAAGACGTATTGATAATCAGCTTAGAGGTCGTTCAGGGCGTCAGGGCGACCCTGGTGATACTTATTTCTTCCTTTCGTTACAAGATGATTTGATGAGGATATTCTCTCCTGATGCTTTGGAGATGGTTCTTGGCAATAAATCTATTGGTCTGAAAGATGGTGAGGCTCTTACCCACCCATGGTTAAGCAAGGCTCTTGAAAAAGCGCAAGCACGGGTGGAAGTTCAAAATTTCGAAATAAGAAAAAATCTTCTTAAATTTGATAATGTTATGAATGACCAAAGAAAAGTCATTTATGAACAAAGACGTGAAATTATGGCATCAGATACAGTCGAAGATATTGTTACAGATATGCGTCATGAAGTAATTGAAGATATGGTAAGGGTGTGTATTCCTCCTAATGCTTATGCGGAGCAATGGGATATTGATACTCTTTGTTCGGAAACTTCCAGGATATTGGCTCTTGACCTTCCTATTGATGAATGGGCAAAAGAAGAAGGAATTGCCGATGAAGAAATTATAGAAAGAATTAAAGATGCTTCTGATTCAAAAATGGCTGCTAAAGCTGCTTCGATGAGTCCTAGTATTTTTAGGCAGATAGAAAAGTCATTTGTATTACAGACTCTTGATAGTCATTGGAAAGAACATTTACTTAACCTAGACCATTTGCGTCAAGGTATTGGTCTTCGCCAATTTGCGCAGCGTGACCCTCTTAATGAGTTCAAAGCAGAAGCTTTTTCTATGTTTAGTGATATGCTGGATAGTATGAGAGAAGCAATCGTGCAAAATCTTTCTATTGTCGAATTTAATGTTGATGAATCAAGAATCGTTAGCATGGAAGAACAGATGAGAAGTAAGGCAGAAGAGCAAAAAATTAGTGAAAGTAGAGAAAATATATTTGGTGATAAAGAAGAAGTTTATAAAACTGGTACTGATGGAACAGTAATTAAAAGAGTAAAAAATAATAATATTGATAAAAATGACCCATCAACATGGGGAAGAGTGCAAAGAAACTCACCCTGCCCTTGTGGAAGTGGTAAAAAGTACAAACAATGCCATGGTAAATTATAAATTATCTTTGGGGAGAAATAATTTATGTCAAAAATATCATATAGGGAAGGTTCTTATCTTAGCGCTAATAGTTCGGGTTTTTCGAATGTTGTTTTTAGTGACTGGGGGGAAATAAGCAGCCCAATAATTGTTGGTGTTCATGGTTTTTCATGTAATGCACGTGATTTTGATATTATTGCCTCTTATTTTGTTGACGAAGGATACAGATTTATCGGGGTTGATTTGCCTGGACGCGGCAGAAGTGATTATCTGGATAATTCTGATGATTATTGCCTTAGGCAATATGTACAAGATATCGCAGCTTTATTTGCTCATCTTGGCATAACAGAAGAAAAATCCATTGATTTTATTGGGGTATCATTGGGTGGTCTTTTGGGGATTAGATTAGCGTCTATGAAAAATTCTCCTATTAAAAGGTTGATTATCAATGATATAGGTCCTGAAATATCTGCTAATGCTGTTGAAATGATGAAGAATAATTTTTCAACACAATATATTTTTAGCTCTATAAAAGAACTTGAAACTAGAATGAGAAATGTTAATCGTTCTACATGGGGGTATTTAACACCAGAGCAATGGGAATATATGGCCGAAAATAATGCAAGAGCAATGCCAGATGGGAGAATTACTTTTGCATATGATGTTAATATAAACAGAATATTTCAAACACAACCTGTTGGCGAGATTGATTTATGGGATTGCTGGGGAAAACTTGATATAGATATATTGCTGTTGCGCGGGCAAAATTCTGATATGCTTCCTTTTGAAATGGCGGTTAGAATGAAAAGAGAATTGCCTCATGAAAAAATGACATTAAAAGAGTTTGAAAATTGTGGTCATGTTCCTTCATTGATGTATTATGACCATATAGAAGCCGTTTTGGATTGGCTTAGAAATACCAATAATCCACAAATATCAATTAATAGTCCTGTTGTAAATATTGGATAAACATATATATCCACCTGATATTATTTCATATTTTCTTCTTTTGGGGCTTTTATCAAAATTTGTGTAATTTGGTTTCTATTTTTTCTTTTTATTTCAAATTGCAAGTCATAAAAATTAAATTTCTGTCCAATTGAAGGCAAGGTTTTACTTTCAAACAATATAAGCCCTGCAATTGTAGAATATTCATCATCTTCTGGTAAATTCCATTCAAATTCACGGTTGAGGTCACGAATAGGAACATCACCATTTACCAACCATGAATTTTTCCCAGTTTTTTTAACACCTGCCATCGATATATCATATTCATCATCAATTTCGCCTACTATTTCTTCTAAAATATCTTCTAATGTAACAATACCTTTGAAACTTCCATATTCATCAACAACCATAGCAAAATGCTCTTTTCTATCTCTGAATGCTTGGAGTTGGTCATATAGAGATGTTGTTTCGGGAATAAACCAAACATCCGATATTACATCTTCTATATTTAAATTATCTGAAGAACCATGGCTTGCGTAGAGCTCTTTTAGCAATTGCCTTACATGTAATACCCCTACTATATTTTCCTGATTATCTTTCCATATTGGAATTCTGGTATAAGGGCTATCTAGGGCTTCTTTTACTATATACTCTACTGGCTGATTACCATCAATCATAACTACATTTTTTCTGTGTATCATGACTTCATAAACTTCTACATCTGCCAAATCTAGTATAGAGCGGAGCATTGCTCTTTGTTCATTTTTTTCTTGTTCTGGTCCTTTGTGAAGTTCAATTGCTCCTCTTAATTCTTCGACATTTTCATCTGCATTTACTACAGATGTATCTATTCCAAAAATCTTAAGGACTCCTGTTACTATTTTTCCTATCATTTCGGTTATCGGGCTTAAGATAATAACAAGGATATTTATTATTGGTGCTATTGCCATTGCCATTTTATCGGCAAAATGTAAAGCGTATGTTTTTGGTAAAACTTCGGCGAAAATAAGAACTAAAAGTGTCATTACCAAAGTTGCATACACAACCCCCGCTTCACCAAAAAATTTTATTAATACCGAAGTTGCAATGGCAGATGCCAAAATATTCACAAGGTTATTTCCAAGAAGGAGCGCGCCTATTAATCTTTCTTTCTTTTCTCTTATCTTATTTACGAGTGCTGCTCTTGCATTGCCTTCTTTTGCTAAACCAGTCATGCGAGCTTGGGAGGCTGCTGTCATTGCTGTTTCTGACCCTGAAAAACAGCCAGAAAGTATAAGAAGAATAAATACAGCAGCCAAAGAAAACCATGTTTCGGCAGTTATTACATTTTCATCACCTGCTATGGCTTGTGCTGTTTGTGCTGCTGTTTGTGCTGCTTGTACTATTTCTACTTCCATTTATTTACCTATTGATTACCTATAGAGTTATCTAATATTTCCAATATATCTTTTTTGTTTACTTCATTTGTTATAAATGACCAATATATATGATGGGACATGGCCTAATAT